>CATJIW010000091.1 GCA_949740745.1 uncultured Lachnospiraceae bacterium
GGAAGGGATCCGCATCTGCCTGACCGGCGAGGCGGAACAGCTGTATGACATCTATTACCAGGTCCACGCTCAGAGCTATGGGTGGCTGGACTGGGCGAAGAACGGAGAGATGGCCGGAACCTCCGGACTGTCCAAACGGCTGGAGGGCATTCGGGTACAGCTGGTGCCCAAGGGCGGGGCTGCGCCGGGAAGCACGGCGAGGCCGTCGGTGGAAGGATAAATATCAGGATTTAATCCAGATCGATATACTTCTTGTCGCCCCTGCGAATTTGATTTATCAGGTTTGGAAGTGTGAGCCTTCTGCCCGGTATCTGACATATGATGCGGTGCAGCAGGGCAAGAGCTTATTGTCTGCCGGACATGGGTATTTGCAGATAATCAATCAGGGCAGTTTCTAAAAGCCGGGAATAGTTTACCTTTTGTTCTTCTGCAATCCTTTTCAGCCCTGTTTGCTTGTGAATACTGTTTAGTGTTCCCGGTTTCAAGTTCCCGTTATAAATAGAAATGTCCTGAAAAAACCCTATTTTATCATTTGTTTAGAAATCGTTTATACAATTTTAGCACTCATCTATTGACAGCGCTGACAATAAGTGTTATATTACGAATAGAACAAAGAGAACAAAAGGAATCAGGATCTCTGAGTTTAAAAAGCACAGAAACGTTTATACTATAGAAACAAAACGAATGGAGGAATGCATGATGCTGTTACCCGGAATTTTTGGAGAGAATTTGTTTGATGAGATGATGGATTTTTCCTGGGACAGAGATTTCTGGGGAAGAAGAAGCCCGATGGTTCAGAAAAGCGAGAAGAACCTGATGAAGACGGACGTGAAGGAGACGGAAGGCGCCTATGAGGTGGCCATCGACCTGCCCGGCTTCAAAAAGGAGGATGTAAACGCCACGCTTGAGAACGGATATCTGACCATCAGTGCGGCGAAGCGGGAAAGCAGGGATAAAAAGGACGAGAACGGGACCTACATCCGCCGGGAGCGTTACTGCGGAAGCTGTTCCAGACGGTTTTTTGTGGGAGACGCCGTGAAGGAAGAGGATGTCCGTGCCAGATTCGAGGACGGGATCCTGAAGCTTTCCGTGGCAAAGAAGGATCCGCAGATTGAGGCGAAAAAGGGATATATCGCCATTGAAGGATAACGGAAAAAGATACAGAGTCCCCCGTGCGGCGGTTTCGCTTTTGCACGGGGGATTTTGCCGTATCCGGCGTTTTTTTAGTGGGAAATTTTTCCGGAGTCTGCTATAATGGGACTGGAGCCGGGGCAGGGGGCAGCCTGCCTGTTCTGCCCTGGTTCTGACAGGGAAGCTGTCGAAAGAGAAGGCTGTGGATACGGAAAGGAAAGGGATTTTATGAAAAAAAGAAAAAGAACGGCGTTTTTGTTTGGAGCAGCGCTGATGCTTGGCATATGGGCCGCCGGGTGCGGGAAGGAGGAGCCGCCTTCTGATAAGCCAAAGGATCAGACGGAGGAAACCGAGACGGAGGCCGGCTTAAAGGACGGGCAGGAGACGGAAAAGGAAGAAGACGGGAACGAAGCTAAGGAGAAGGGACCGGGACTTGGGACCTTTGAGGCGAAAACCCTGGACGGGGAGACGTTTACGCAGGAGGACATTGCAAAAAAGGACGTGACGCTTTTAAATTTCTGGACGACCTATTGCGGCCCCTGCATCGAGGAAATGCCGGAAATCGCTGAATTTGCGAAGGGACTCCCCGATCATGTGCAGGTTGTCACGGTCTGCCTGGATGCCGGGTCGGGGGAGGCTCAGGCGAAGGAGATTCTGGAAAATGCCGGTTTTGAGGGCGTGACCCTGGTGAGCGGGGACGGCGGGCTGGCCGAGGTCGTCGGCGGGATCCTCTACACGCCTACAACGCTCGTGGTGGACCGGGACGGAAATGTAACGGGAGACGCCATCATAGGCGGACAGAGTGATCTGGAGGCCGTGTTCACGGAGGCCGTCAACGAGGCGCTTCAGGCGGCGGGAAAGGAAAAGATCGGAAATGGAGAATCGTAACAGGCGGCTGATTTTGGCCGGCACGCTTGTTCTCGCCCTGCTATTCATCGGGATCGGCCTTATGAGGCAGGAACATCTGGAGGTTTTGCAGAAGGCGGTGAGAATCTGCCTGGAATGCATCGGGATCGGGTGAGAAAATTACAAAACCTGGTACTGTGAAAGAGTTGACGAATAAAAGCGGACTTATTATAATAGGGAAGAGAGCAAATAAGACCGGAAAAGAGGCGGGACGGCAAATGAAATGTCTGCTGGTGGCAATCAATGCAAAATATATTCATTCCAATCTGGCCGTTTACAGCCTGAAGGCCTGCGCAGAAAAGGGCCGGCCTGCTCCGGGAGTCCAGGTGGAGCTTGCAGAGTACACCATCAATCACCGCGCGGCGGAGATTTTGGACGACATTTATATGAGGAAGGCGGATATTCTCTGCTTTTCCTGTTACATCTGGAATATCGGGCATGTGAAGACGCTGGTGCGGAATCTGAAGCGGCTGCGGCCGGAGGTTCCCATTTGGCTGGGCGGCCCGGAGGGGTCCTTTGACGTGGAGGAGTGCCTTTTGGAGTTGCCGGAGGCTGACGGGATCCTTTACGGCGAAGGAGAACGGAGCTTTCCGGAGCTGCTTCGTTATTACGAAAGGAACGGGACGGCGGGAGACGGATTCCGGGAGGGAGAGCTTCCGCATGGATCTGCCTGGAGAAGGGCGGACGGGGAGCTTCTGGTCATGCCGCCTGCAGAGCCGGTCTGCATGGATGAAATCCCTTTTGTCTATGAGACCATGTGGGAGGAATCGGATTTTGAGAACAGGATCCTTTACTATGAAGCCGGCAGAGGATGTCCGTTTCGCTGCAGCTACTGCCTTTCCTCCGTGGATAAGCATCTGAGATTCCGCTCTCTTTCAAAGGTTTATGAGGAACTGGGCTTTTTTCTGGAGAAGAGGATTCCCCAGGTGAAGTTCGTGGACCGGACCTTCAACTGTGAAAAGGACCGGGCCATGGCCATATGGACCTTTCTGCGGGACCATGACAACGGCGTGACGAATTTCCATTTTGAGATCGGCGCAGAGCTTTTGGACGAGGACTGCTTTGCTCTGTTTGAGACAATGCGGCCGGGGCTTATGCGGCTGGAGATCGGCGTGCAGTCGGCCAACCCGGAGACGCTAAAGGCCGTCTGCCGGACGGGAGATTTTGAGAAGCTTAAGCTGGCTGCGGAACGGACAGGGAGGAATCGGAGGGTGCTCAGGCATCTGGATCTGATCGCCGGGCTTCCTTATGAGGATTATGAAAGCTTCGGCCGTTCCTTTGACGCCGTTTACCAAATGGAGCCGGACGAGCTGCAGCTTGGATTTTTAAAGGTGTTAAAAGGGACGAGGCTGTATGAGGAGGCGAAGCGCTACCCGATCCTCTATCAGGCGGAGGCTCCCTTCGAGGTGCTGGAGACGCCGTGGCTTTCCCACGAGGAGCTGATCCGCCTGAAACAGGTGGAGGAAATGGTGAAAATCTATTACAACAGCCATCAGTTTCTATTTTCGATCAAGTTCCTGCTGCCGTTTTTCGGGCGGCCCTTTCTGTTCTATGAGGGGCTTGGGCGGGCCTGGGCCAGGCAGGGCATGGGAAAGCGGAAGCATGTGCGCGCGGCTCTTTATCAGTTTCTTCTGGATTTTGCCGGGAAAGAGGTTCCGGGAGCAGGAGAAGCGCTTCAAAAGCCTCTGACCTTTGATTATTATCTGCGGGAGCATGCGAAGAAGAGGCCCCGGTTTGCCCTGCCCCTGGAGCCTTATAAGGAAGAGATCCGGGCGAGGCTTACGGCCCGTTTTCCGCAGGTGCCCTTAAAGCGGCTGCTTTCGGATATCCATGTGGAGGTGTTCCGGTCCTTTTTTACAGAAGAGGAGGAATACTGGATGTTTGACTATGGAAACCGGGATCCGCTGACGGGAAATGCGGATTTTTTGCGGCTTTAGGAGGAGGAGCATGACGGAAGAGGAACGGGTGCGGGAAATCCTGGCCCGGCTGGACAGACATTATACCCGGGAATATAAGTGTTATCTGAATTATGAAACGCCCTGGCAGCTTTTGATTGCGGTGATGCTGAGCGCCCAGTGTACGGATGCCAGGGTGAATCTGGTGACGGAGAAGCTGTTTCGCAAGTATGACACGCTGGAAAAATTTGCGGGCGCCGAGCTGTCGGAGCTGGAGCAGGACATTCACTCCACCGGGTTTTACCATAATAAGGCGAAAAATATCATTGCCTGCACAAAGGCGCTGATTGAACGGCACGGCGGACGCGTCCCGGAGAGCCTGGAAGAGCTTACGGCCCTGGCGGGAGTGGGAAGAAAGACGGCCAACGTGATCCGGGGGAATATTTATCACGAGCCCAGCGTGGTGGTGGACACCCATGTGATGCGGATTTCCAGAAAGCTTGGGCTTGCCTGCGGGAACACTCCGGAAAAGGTGGAGACAGAGCTTATGGAGGTGCTTCCCAGGGACCACTGGATCCTGTATAATATACAGATCATCACCCATGGACGGGGAATCTGTCCGGCCAGGAGCCCGAAATGCAGGGAATGTTTTTTGAGAGAGCTTTGTCCGGCGGCGGAAGAATAATAAAAGCGGCCGGGTACAGGTCATAGACGGAGTCGGATCGGAGTATCATATTACAGACGAGGAGGGGTGCGGATGCTGAAGGTAAAGAACCAAAAGACAAAGCGGATTATTGTTGGCGCAGTAGCCATTGTCCTGGCGCTTGCCATGGTGGTTCCTATGGTTTTAGGTGCTGTTTTATAAAAAGGATAAAGTAAGCGTTTGCGAAGCTCAAATATTTATTGAATTTTTCGGCCATTTCGTGTTTCGCAAAGGTCTGAAAAGGATAAAAATCTGAGAGGAAGGAATGGATTTATGAAAAAAAGATGTGCATGGATGCTGGCGGTCGTTCTCCTTGTGACGCTTTTGGTTCCGGGGATGGCGGCGTTTGCGACGGAGGAAACCGGAGAGACGGAGACAGCGGAATCCGCAGACGAGACGGAGGAAGCGCCGGCTGAGGAGGAACAGGCGGCGGCGGAGGCTGCAAAGGGACCGGAGGAGCAGCGCAGGGCGCTTAAGGAAGCGCTTGAGAAGAGCTCTTACGAAAAGGATGAGGTTATTGCCGACGGAGTCTTCATCGGCAAGACGGACGTAAGCGGCAAGACGGCGGAGGAAGCGCTGGAGGCGGTTTTGTCTTATGCGGACGGAGTCGGAAAGAAGACGCTGACGGTGACGCTGGAGGGAGCCGACGATCTGGAGCCGATTCAGGCGACGGCGGCGGAGCTGGGGCTTCATACGGACGACCTTTCCGGGATCGTCATGGAAGCGCTGGCCCTTGGCAAGGGCGGAAACCTTATTGTCCGCTATAAGGCGGAGAAGGATCTGCAGGTGAGCAACCAGGTCTATGAATTCGGGATGGCCATCGACGAGAGCAAGGTGGAGCGGCTGATTACGGAGCAGACCGAGGGCCTTTCCGTGGAACCGGTCAATGCGGAGATCACGCGGGTAAGCGGGGGATTTTCGGTAAGTGACAGCAAGACCGGCGTCAAGGTGGACGTGCCTGCGACGGTGGCGGCCGTCACGGATGCGTTCCGGGACTGGAACAGAGAGGACATTGCCATGGCGGCGGTGGCGGAGGTTATCCAGCCGAAGCGGTCGACGGAGCTGCTTTCCCAGGTTCAGGATAAGCTGGGGAGCTTTTCTGCCAAAACCAGTGACAGAAGCAGCGGGAAGCTGCAGAATCTGAGCCGGGGAGTGGAGCTTACCGACGGGATCCTGATTATGCCGGGAGAAAGCTGGTCCATGCATGATGCGCTGGCGCCTTTTTCCGCAGCCAACGGATACACCCAGCAGATCGCTTATCAGAGCGGCGGCTATGTACAGGAATACGGCGGCGGGATCTGCCAGCTTGCCACGACTCTTTACAATACGGCCCTCCGGGCGGAAGTGAATATTTCCAAGCGTTCCAATCACTCCATGGTGGTGTATTATACGGATTTCGGGCTGGACGCCACCATCAACGACGGAGGGAGCAAGGATCTGGAGCTGACCAATGACTTTGATTTTCCGATTTACATCGAGGGCTACCATAACGGCAGCGGTACGGTGACTTATACCATCTGGGGGAAGGAGACCCGGCCGTCTAACAGGAGTATCCGTTTTTACGGGAAGACCCTCAGCAAGGAATCTCTTCCGGATCAGATTATTGAGGATCCGACCCAGCCGATCGGCTATGAGCATGTGGAACAGGCCAGCTCCTATCCGGCGGTGACGGCAGAGGCCTATAAGGAGATTCTGATCGACGGCGAGGTACAGGAGAGGATCCTTCTGCATACGGACAAGTATATCGCTTCTCCCAGGAAGGTGATCCGGGGGACGGCCCTGCCCATCGATCCCAATACGGGTCTGCCCATTGATCCCAATGCGCCGACCCAGCCGGAAACGCCCGCCCCTGCGGAAACGCCTGCGCCGACGCCCGCACCGGAAACGCCTGCGCCGACGCCTGCACCGGA
>CATJIW010000092.1 GCA_949740745.1 uncultured Lachnospiraceae bacterium
GGATATTCTTAAGGTTTACCGTCACTGGTGAGAAAAACAGGGGATTTTTCCGGCTTTCCGAACCTTTCAGAATGCCGAAAAAGCCAATGTTTCTGCGGGTTTCCCGGCTCTGCCGGGGAAACCGCCTTTACTCTTCCCAGTTATGGTACACCTCCTGAACGTCGTCGTCCTCGTCAAGAAGGTCTAAAATCCTGTTCATCATCTTGATGTCCTGCTCATCAGAGAGGGACACCCAGGTCTGAGGGATCATGGTCACCTCAGCGCTGGCCATGGGAAGGCCCTCTTTTTCCAGGGCTTCTCTGACCTGGCTGAAGTCCTCAGGGGCCGTGGTAATCTCGAAGCTGTCCTCCTCCTCGGAGAAATCCTCGGCACCGGCGTCCAGAGCCGTCATCATCAGGTCATCGGCATCCATCCCGCACTCTTCCTTGTCAATGATGATCTGCCCCTTTTTATCAAACATGAAGGAGACGCACCCTGTGGTCCCCACATTGCCGCCGCCCTTGGTGAAGGCGTTGCGGACATTGGAAGCCGTCCGGTTCTTATTGTCCGTGAGCGCATCCACGATGATGGCGATGCCGTTCGGCCCGTAGCCCTCATAGGTAATGCTCTCGTAGTTCACGGAATTGGCATCGCCGGCCGCCTTTTTGATTCCCCGCTCAATGGTGTCGTTAGGCATATTATTGGCCTTCGCTTTGGCGATCACGTCTCTCAAACGGCTGTTGTTGGCCGGATCCGCTCCGCCCTCCTTCACCGCCACGGCGATCTCGCGGCCGATTACCGTGAAAATCTTTCCCTTTGCCGCATCGTTCTTCTCTTTTTTATGCTTGATATTTGCAAATTTAGAATGTCCTGACATCTTCCGTTTCTCCTTTTCCGAATTACTGCTCTGTCAGGCGCTTGCGAAACTCAAAAATTTATGGAATATTCTGGCAATATTTCCGGGAAAAGCCCTCTGCGCCGTGGAAGCAAGACCAGAGAAGGCAGGAGGGATTCTTTCCCGAGTGACTTCTGCGGTTCTGGGCTTGCC
>CATJIW010000093.1 GCA_949740745.1 uncultured Lachnospiraceae bacterium
CAAACGTCTGGAGAAGAGAGGCTTTACAATTATCCCTCCTGTTGCTACAGCCTGATACCTTCCACTTATAGAATCTTCCTGTGAAAGCGACAGTTTACTGGCGCTCTGGTACTGTTTTGGCTTTTTTTACATTTTTCTTTCAACCTAGTTGCCTCCTTATTTCTCTTTGATTATACATCAAATCCTTGTGTATTAGGTGTCAACCAAAATGATACAACATCAACAGCATTGGCGGTATGGAAAAAGAGATTTCCAAAGCACTACAATATATATCAGGTCCCGATGGAAAAGCTTTGTAATCTCCCGCACAGGCATGAGGGGTATAAAAGCAGGACATTTGCTGTTCCGATTGAGGGGGAATGGTTTGGAATCGCCTATGCTTTTATCACGTATATGTATACTTGAAAGAAAGTTCTATAATACAAGAGCAAAAGAGGGGAGAATTATGCAAAAAATTAAGGTAAAGAATATGGGGAAGGAACCGGATGCAGATGATCTTCGCGCAATGGAAGAGTTGTTGGAAGAATTACGAGAAAAGATAGCGTGTATCAATGTGCAGATAAAAGAGGTATGAATTTAGCAAAATTGAAATATTTCTTATTACAATAAGTTGCAATAAGAACATTGTCATGAATGCAATACAATATTGATTTTAACTTGTTTCTTACTTTGCCGATTTGACGTAGTACAGACATTCAGTTAAAATATTGATAACAGTTTTGCGCTCTTCAGGAGGCAATTCACTTAACTGTTTGGCAAGATCGTTTATATAAGCAGGAGCTCCTTGATCCAGTACATCGCATAATAGCATGTTAGGCGTAGTATTTCAATGCATTTGCGATAGAAATTAACACATTGAGACGGGGAGTCTTTTTATTATGTTCAATGTCGCTCAGATACCCAGGAGAAATTCCTGCTTTTTCAGCTAAGCTTTCAATGGTAAAATTTTGCTGCTTTCTGATATACTGAAGATTTTTGCCAAGCAGGTTTATATTTATCTAATCTGAACTTCCTTTCTGCAACGGATAAAATTAGTCATATGTCTGTTCTTTATAAAACATACCTGATATATAAAAAATAATATTTAATATGTTTTGATTTGTATGGAATTAGATTGTATTTAAATTTAACGGGGTGAAAGATAAAATAAAAGACGCTGGTAGAGAATTAATTCGTTAATAGTAAATAATGACCAAATTTTTTTGCGTTTTTTGAGGAAAATTGTAAGAAAGTATTGAAAAATATTATATCATGTGATATATTGTAAAATATAAAATAATTAGTAATACAAATATTTGATTTGCAGGAGGGAAAAGTGGCCTTAAAAAAGAGAGAAGAATGGAAACTAAGTGAATGTGAAACGCTCATCATGAAGGTAATTTGGGATGCAGAGGAGGATATTTGTATCCATGACATCTGGGAGGAGATGCGTACCCGTTACGACAAGGAATATGTGATACAGACGATCCGGACGTTTCTGTTTGAACTTTCTAAGAAGGGATTTGTCACAACTCACCGAAAAGGACGTATTTCTTATGCCCACGCCTTAAAATCAGAACAGGAGTATAAGGAGATGCTTTTGAAAGAGGATTTAAAGTTCTGGCATAAGGGTCGTCCCGGCCTTCTGTTGGCAGCACTCAGCGACGTGGTGGAGTTTTCAAAAGAAGATATGGAGGAAATAAGGAGAATCATTGATGCTATGGACGATTGACTTAGCCAGTGCAGTTATTCTTACGTCTTTGACCGGCAGTATATTTTTGTTGATATGGTTTTTGGTTGGATGGCTGTTGGAAAGGGTAGGCTTTTTGGATATCATGTACGATGTCCTTCAGGTAGCAGTGTTCTTTTTTGTAGTCCCGGTCATATGGTTGGTCCTGAAAAGTCGTTCCAATGAGATTGGAAGAGGAAGAATCTTTCTCCGGACGGGACAGATCTTGAAGGTCAGCGAAGGGTTCTGTGCGTTCTGGATGATTGGAGCTGGCATGATGTTCATGGCGGGCATAGCGGCATTCTCCTTGCTTAGAAAACGGTATGAACTGAATACCTGCTGTGACGGAAGGACAAAAGAAATATTCCGAAAGGTATGTGAAGAAATGCATATCCCAGAGGGAAAAGTGAGACTGTGCCAGACGTACAGGGTGAAGCTTTCCGAACTGAGCGGGGCATTATGTCCGGCGGTGGTGCTCCCCGCCGAAGCGGAAGCTTACACGGAAGAAGAGCTGCGGGTGGTATTTGTACATGAATTAACCCATTACCGGCAGAGAGATATCTGGATCCGATATGTATTACTGGTAGCTTTGATCATCAATTTTTTTAATCCGGCAGTGTGGCTCCTTTATCTGCTCCTGCAAAGGTATGGGGAGTTTGCCTGTGACGAAAAGTCCTGCAGGGAGTTTGGAAGCAAAAAGCTTTACTGTAAGATCCTGTTTGCATTGTCAGGCGGACAGGAGAAAACCAGGTCTTATTTTTCGGCAAAGCTGGCGGAAAATGGACGGAAAGTAAAAGGGAGGATACGACGTATGGAAAGAAACAGAAAATACAAAAGAAGAAGTCCGTGGGTTGCCGCAGCGCTCTGTGCAGTGATGCTTTTTGGAAATACGGTGATGGTGTATGCCGCTTCCAACAGCCTTGTCGATGCATATGTATCCTGGTATGACGATACGGTTGTCTGCGAGGAAGAGGCTCCTCAGGTTATGGAAGAGCTGGTGGAATACACGGATGACGGCCCCTCGGACGATATCACGGTGGTCGAGGAGAACCTTTTCGCCAGGGGCAGGGATTTTACTTGGACGGTGCCCTCCAAGTATATGAAAAAGACAGCGGCGTTTCAGGCATCTTCCGGCGGGAGTATTGCTGTTACCGTGTACATAGATCCGACAAACAAAACGGTGAGTGTGGGAATTGTCGAGCCGGATGGGACGAGGCGGTATGTGAATGGAAGCGAATATGTTAATCACAAATTTGTTTTGGATCAGACGGGAAGTTACCAGGTCTTTGTGGAGAACAATAATGCTTCATCGGTAAATGTGGATGGAAATTATCTTGTAAGATAGGTGCCAGGTTTGGGGGGAGAAATCCCCTAAACGTAAGGTTAAACAATTTAAAAAATTAGATATCTGAATTTATGATAATTATTTTATGGTATTGAGCGGCGCTTAATATAAAATGGGACCAATGGCCATGGTTTCGAAAAATTAAATTTTAAATGGAAAGGAGACACATAATGAAACAGAAAAAAATTATGGTTGCATTCTTAGCAGTATTAGTGCTTGCTTTTGGGAGTATAACCTCAATGGCGGCAAGTTATTCCGGCGAGGGTTCGTATGTAAGTGGAACTTTAAAAACATATAATACTTATGCGACCGCAACTACCTCGAACATAAGGGATCCAAATGGAGCAGTATATGTTTCTGTAAAAGTTCAATATTATACGCCTCTTGGAGAACTGTCCACTTCATCACTATCGGAAAATAGTGGAAATGGGTATACAAGCACCTCCAGGTCGATATCTGGCACAGTGGTAAGAGGAGAAAGTGGGCATGGCAGAACAAAAAGTATCGAATTTAATTTACCTAAGAATTAAGTATTGAATTGGGGGATAGGAGTAATCCTATCCCCAGTTTTAATAGAAAGTATAGATTTAAAAACTAATAAAATTTATATCAACAAAGTAATTTTTTCAGATTGTACAGCAGGCAGTTTTGAGAGAGGGACTATAAACACTATTATTACGAAATATGAGGAAATAAAAATGAGAAAGATAATAGGAGCGTTTTTGGTTGGTGTATTATTGATAATTTCAGGTTGTTTACCTAGGGAAGATAAAATAGATACAAGTAGTTCAGGAGAAGAAATTAAAAGAGAAGAATCAAAGACAAAGCTGAAATGGGCCCTATTCAACTTAGATTCTGAAATGGTAAAATATCAGGATGCATTGAATGAAATATTAGAGGATAAAGGATTACTATATGAAATAGAATTTGCTGATATTCAGATTGATTTTAATGGTGATTATAAGGCATATATTAATTCTTATATTGAAGAGTTAAAAGTGGGAAATTATGATATTGTGGATTGTCCTGGGATTTGGTTCTGCTATGACACATATACTATGATGATTCAAGAAGGAATTTTATCTTCTTGGAATCAATTTCTTGAAAGCACAGAGGGGAAATTGCTAAAAAATGCTTATCCTGATGTTGTATGGGATTATCTCCAATATAACGATAATATTTATGGCGTGTTGACTCCATTTACTGACATTAATTATTATGCGGTCTTCAATTTAAATTATGCAGAAAAATACAAAATTGATGTATTTGAGGTTACTTGGCCTACATTAGAAGGCTATTTGCAAAAGGTGAGAGATGGAGAAATAGAAAACGAGGAATTTATAGTATCAACGCCGTGGCCCTATTTAATTACGGGCAAGTATGAACCAAGTCTTTGTGATTTGATTTATATCAATACAAATACAGATATTCCTGTTGCAGAGAGTCTTTTGGATAATGAGGATTACCTAAAGTATATTCAAATGCAGAATAATTGGTGTGAACAGGGCTTGGTTTCTGGTGAGAATGCGGAGTTTTGGACACAACAGATCATGCGGGGAAATTTTTTTGTGACAGGAAGGGCTTCCTACAGTCCTGAAGCTGCTGAGAATTTTATTAGAAATAGATATGGAATATCAGAAGAAATTCGATTGCAGGCAGTTGAGATCCCAGAATTTAATCAGTCATTTTGTGGAAAAGGTGCCAAGATGGGAATTTCGACAAACAGTCAAAACCAAGAGGCGGCATATGAAGTGTTGGCGGCGATTTATTCTGACGAGGATTTATCCAATGCGCTGGTTTACGGAAAAAAAGATGTTGATTATTTTGTAGAGGATGGTACAGTCATTTGTCATGGTGAAGATAATATAGTTGAACTTTTTCGAAGCACACGCTTTGGAAACCGATTCTTAACTTTACCAGGCTGTTTGGATTCGATTCATAAGAAGGAAGAATTGTGGGAAACTGTAGAACAGAATAAATGTTCTATATCAGCAGGGTTTTATTGGGATATAAGCGAGGTGGATTCTGACGTTATTGCCCTAAAATCGTTAGCATTGGAAAAATATACAGATGTTTTAAATGGAACATATAAAGACGGTAAGAAGGGAATTGAAATACTTTGTAAGGAGGTTGAAAAATATAATATAGAAAATGTAATCGTAAATTTGAATCGACAGCTTGAAAGCTTCTATAAAGAAAGGAATAAATGAATGAAGCGAATGTTAAGCTTTTTTGCTCTTTTAATTATTATGTGTATATGTATCATTGCTTGTAAAAAAGAAGAGACAACAGCAAATATGACGTCGAGTTCCATATCAGAATGGGTTCTTGACCATTGTTACACAGAGGAAGGAATTTTATTTCACAGATCGTCGATTAATGAAAAACTAGAATACTACGATTTTAAAACAAATACATATATGCCTTTATGTGCAAAGACGAATTGCCCTCATAACTCTGTTGATTGTACAGCGATTGAGTTATATCAAAAAGTTGCATTTATGGGGCGCATTGGAGATAAGTGGTATTATTTTGTCCCCTTTGATATGGGGGGCGGAGGGATTTTCCATTCCTGTGATCTGGACGGAGAAAATGACAAACAGATAGGGGAATTTTTACATGAAGAATTAGGCATTAATGGTAAGTGTTTGTTCTATGACAATGTATGTGTTCTTGCCACTTGCGATGTTGAATTTGATGAAGAAACGGGAACTGGTATTAATACGGTCAGCGGAATTTATCGTTATCATCTGGACAGTGGAGAGGCAGAGGTTCTTTGCCAGGAAAGAGAAGCAATGCGTCCCACTTATTCGATTTTTGGAAAATACGCAGATCAGCTGATTTATACAGAGTGGGATGGTGAACAATATCATTTGAAAAAGTTGGATTTGAACTCCAAAGATAACAAGACATTACTAGAGGAAAAAGCCATATGGGGATGTGAGGTAAATGGAAATTTGCTTGCATGTAATGTGGTGATGGATGGAACATCAGAATTGATAGAAGTTGATTTGGAGACGGGAGAACAAACAAAGGTTTTTGGGCCTGAGTTTGCGAGGATTCATTTATGGAATAAAAATTGGAAGTTCTTTTCTGTTTACGATGAAGAGAAAGATTACTATGAAATGTATAGATATACGGTAGAAGAAGGTTGTGTATCCATTCGGAAGGGGAGGACAAAGGATGAGTTTGTACCTTATGTGGTAAACGGAGAACGGGTAATCGGACAATGTGGTCAGTTGGGACTTGGATACATGAGTAAAGAGGATTTTCTGAATGGAAGTAATGATTGGTTTATCATAGGTGATTGATAATGATTGTAATTGTAAGATAGGAAGAACAGTCATGAAATTGGAAGTAAAGAACAGCTTATAAAAACCTACGGAAAAAACAGGCCCTGAAGGGCATCAATGCGACCCTGACGGAGGGCGTCTACGGCTTCCTGGGGCCCAACGGTGCAGGGAAGAGCACCTTCATGAACATTCTGACCGGGAACTTAAAGGCCACTTCCGGGTGGATCCTCTGTGATGGAAAGGACATCCGGGAGATGGGGCGGGAGTTTCGGGGGATCCTGGGCTATATGCCCCAGCAGCAGGCACTCTATCCGAACTTCACGGCGGAAGGGTTTCTGGCTTACATAGCGGCCCTCCGGGACATGAAGCGGGCCGAGGCGGCGGGAAGGATTTCGCAGGTGCTTGCCGAGGTGGGCCTCTTGGAGGTGGCGGGGGATAAGGTGAAGTCTTTCTCTGACGGCATGAAGCAGCGGCTCCTTATCGCCCAGGCGGTGCTGGCGGAGCCGAAGGCGTTGGTCCTCGACGAGCCCACAGCGGGGCTTGACCGAAGCAGCGAATTGCCATCCGCAACCTGATCTCGGAGATCTCGGTGGGGAAGATCGTGATCATCGCCACTCACGTGGTGACCGACGTGGAGTCGGCGGCCAACCGGATCCTGCTGATTCGGGAGGGGGGAGATGGTGGCGGATTCCACCAGGGAGGAGCTCTGCGGGGCCCTGGCGGGGAAGGCGTTCGAGCTCCGGATTCCCCAGGAGAAGCTAAAGCGGTGGAGGCGGATCCGGACCTCCTTGTGGGGAACATCTCTCGTGAATGGGAGACCCTGTTCGTGCGGGTGATCTGTGAAAATAAACCAGAGAGGTATGAGGCAGAGCCGGTGCGGCCGGGCCTGGAGGACGTGTACCTCTCCTGTTTCCGAGAGTGAATAGATTGTTAAGAATGGAAGGAGGTGGCAGATGGGACGGCTGGTCTTTTATGAATCGAAGAAGCTTATGGGGAAGCGGCTGATCCCGGCCATGCTTCTGTTTTTGTTTGCTTTCAACGGCCTGATACTCTACCAGGAGTCGGGTCAGAGGATTGACTGGAGTTACCCAGAAAAGACGTGGGCCGGGTCTATGAAGACCTTGCAGGCTGTACGGCCCTGGAGGCGGAGGAAAGGCTGGCAGAGGAAAAGGAGCTCCTTCCGGCGATGTCCGTCTGGCGGGAGTGGACGGATGGGTACGGGGAGTGGAACAGGGAGGAGCGGGAGGCGTTTCTGGAACGGAACCGGGAGATTTTGGAGAACTATCCAAATTTGAACCCGGAGGGGAGCTATCTCTCCTATCTGACCAATTATTACAGCGAGCAGGACCCGATCGACGCGGTCCTCTCCCAGGCTTCGGCGGCGGCCCATTATGAGGATTATCTGGCAGGGATTGACGGGAAGGCGGAGATCATGACCGCCTCGTCCCTCTTCGGGGATCCGGACACCTTCTCCTACCAGAACATTGAGCGGACGCCGCCGGTCTATGCCCACCTGAAGGGGACCGTGCTCCCGGCGGCCGATTCCGAGGGGGTCCTCCTGGCGACCGGGTTTCCCCTGACGGACGTGTTCCTTCTGGCGGCGTTCCTACTCCTCGCCTTCTCCATGCTGGTAGGGGAGCGGGAGGAGGGGACCCTGCTCCTCATAAAACCCGCCAAGAGGGGATATCTGGAGACCATTGCGGCAAAGCTTCTGACCATGCTGTTTTTTTCAGTGGCACTCACCCTGTTCTTTTATGGGACAAACCTGTTTCTTTCGGACCGGCTCCTGGGGCTGGGAGCCCTCTCCCGGCTTGTCCAGAGCATCCGGGGGATGCTGGCCTCTCCCTATGCCATGACGGCGGGACAGTACCTGAGGGTATTTCGGGCTTTTTGGGAAAGAGCTCTACAAGGTCTTTGTCATGGAGCGGGCCGGCTTCCTGCTTTTTCTGTTCGCCCTTCTGCAGTGGAACAGCTACCGGGGCTTTTCGGTTTACCAGTCCCCGGAGGAATTGTTTTACCGGCACTACATCGGCTGGGCGGAGGGGGTTCCCTTGAGGGAGGCGGCCGGCCGCTACCAGGAGGAGCAGGGACGGTTTGACGATATGGACCGGAGGGCCGCACAGGCGTCGAAGGCCTACGCAGCCGGGGAAATCTCCTATGAGGAGAGGGAGGCGGTTCAAATGGAGGTGCAGGCATCCCAGAATGTCCGTGTCGGGTTTCAGGCCGTCCTGGCCCAGTATGAGCATGTCTTCGGCCAGGTGCGGGAGGGGACGGACGCGGAGCTCTTCTACGCCTCTGGCTGAGAGGTCCTCCTGGATACCAGGGGGCAGCGGGTGGATGTCATGGACGCGGGGAAGCTGGCGTTCTTCTTGGTGGTGGGTCTGGCGGTGTTTTTTCCGTAGAGCGGACCAGCCGGATGGAGCTTCTGCAGAGCTCCTGTGTCCAGGGCGTCGGAGGGGTCTGTAAGAGGAAATACCTGGTCGGGCTTCTGTACGGGACCCTCGCTTGGGGGATTGCCTTCCTCCCCCGTTACCTGGCAGTGTTTCGGGCCTATGGGACGGCGGGCCTTACCGCGCCCCTGAAGAGCCTCCCTCTGCTGAGCGACATTCCTTTCAAGCTCCCCCTGTGGGGATATCTGGCGCTGGTGGGGCTTTCCCGCTACTTGGGGATGGCGGCAGCAGCGGGGCTCATCCTCTGGCTCTCCAGGCGGAGCGGGAACCTGGTCCACACCATCTTTCTGGGGAACCTCCTGCTTTTGCTCCCGGTGTTCCTCTGCCTGATGGGGCTCACGGGGGAGCCGGCCTGTTCCCTGCTCCCTCTGCTCACCGGCTGCTCCATGTACCGGCTGACGGCGGGGAGGCTTGTCTACTGGTGCCTGGCCCTTGCCGCCGGTGCCTGGTTTTATATCCAGACCTATGAGGAGGGAAGGCAAATGCGGAGCATTAATAAGAATGCCTTCCGACGACGTGGCAGGTGACGCGAAGCGGCGCGTGCCGATACTGATTGAGGAAGGACGGTTGTCATGAAAAAGAAATGGATGGTGTTTGCGGCGGTGGTTTTGTTCCTTGCCGCCTGCGGGCTGGGCTTTTACCTGGGGACGCCCGCCATTCCGAAGCGGAGCCGGGAGCAGACGGTGCCGGTGCAGTCCGTGGCCTCCCTCACCGGATACGCGGAGGCGGAAGCGCTCAGGAGCCGGTTTTTGGGGGTTCTCTTCCGGAAGGAGGCGGTGTCGGTGAAGCTTGACACAGGCCGGGAGACGGTGGGCTTTCTGGTGGAGGAGGGGGGCGCAGTAGAGGAGGGGACAGTCCTCGCCGCTTACGACAACAGCTCCCTCCTGCTGGAACAGGAGCAGATCCTCCTGGACCGGGAGCAGTTGGCCTTTGATTAAAAAAAAGTCGGTCTTCAGATCCGGACACTGAGGCGGGTGCGGAGCCAGGCGGAGGCGGCGCAGAGGGGGGACTATGACCTGCAGATCCTGCAGGCCGAGACGGATCTCTCCCAGAAAGAATACGACCTTTCCAGAAAAGACCGGGAGATCGCCGCCATGGAGGAAACCCTGTCGGAGAAGGAAGTGGTGTCCCCCTGCAGAGGGGTTGTGACAGAGGTGGACCGGGAGGGCGGGAGCCTTTCCATCGTGCCGGAGGATGTCTACGAGTTTACATTTTCGGCGGGGGAAGAGGAGATCTGGGAATTTAAAGCCGGGGATGTGGTGCAAATCACCTCCAGGGACGGGAGCCTTGCCCTCACCGGGACCATCGACCGGGCAGGGACCGAAAATCCTGCGGAGAGCGAGACGGCCTCCGGAGCCGCCAGGGCTTCCATGTACCCGGTGAGCGGGACCGTCACGGGCGCGGGTGCATTCCTCTCGGGACAGCACGTCTATGTTGAGAAGGAGGAAGGCGCGTCGGGCGGCCTGGACGGATCTGCCGCCGGAGGAATCAAAGACGCCGGAGACACCGGGAGCGGAAACATCATGGATGGAGAAGCGGATGGCACCGAAGAGGCGGAGATCATCCTGCCGGAGGGCTATGTGGAGGACGCTTCCGGGAAGCCCTGGGTATGGGCCGCGGGGGAGGACGGGAAGCTTCGGAAGCGCCCGGTCACCCTGGGTGCCTACAATGACCGTCACAGCGCCTGGGAGGTGAAGGAGGGTCTTGCCATGACGGACTACCTGGCGTGGCCGTCGGCCCTCCTGGAAGAGGGGCAGGAGGCGGACTTCGGGGAGTAGAGTGGACGTAGGGAAATACGGAAGGACATCGGGAGGTGTGGTATGGAGAGAGGGATGTGGACAAGAAAAAGGCAGATCCTCGCGGGAGGGTGCGCGGGGCTTCTCCTGCTGGCGGGGGTATTTTCCGGTATGGGGCTTAAGAAGCTTCTCCCGGCCGGTGAGGATGCTGTCCCGGTTTATTCCGTGGAGGGCCTTCGGGATAAAAAGTGGTCCGATGCCGTATCGATTCCCGCCACCGTGGAGGCAGGTTCCCTGACCGCTTACTACTATGACAGCCGGAAACCGACGGCAGAGCTTTATGTGAAGGAGGGGCAGAGGGTGGAAGCCGGGACCGCCCTGCTCCGCTACGACTGCACGGCCCTTGCGGAGGAGCTTTCCGGCTGGAGAGGAGCCTTGCCAACCAGCGGGTCTATCTGGAACGTCTGGGCGGCTTCATCGGGACTCTGAGAGCGACGAAGCCCAGGCCGGACGGCCTGGGGAGGAATCCGG
>CATJIW010000094.1 GCA_949740745.1 uncultured Lachnospiraceae bacterium
AGTCAAATGTCCCATAGGTAATGACCCTTTTCATTCCATCCCAACCTCGTTAAAATGTCCTTCTTCCCTGACCGGAATCCTATAATCTCCATACATATTCCGAAGAATTTTATCCCACTCTTTTGGTGCGGGGCAGTACACCCCTTCAAACTCCAGCTTCTCCGTCTCCTGAAACCATTCTGTCTGATAGCATTCCTGGGGAAATCCATGCCGACCGCCAACAGTGCAGATCCTGCTGCCAGAGGACAGTATTCCAAAAAAACGCCGAATCCCCTCTCGCATGAAAAACAGGCATCCATCCGGAAGCATTCGGAGGACTTTCCATAGAAATCGCATATACTTCTTACTGTAGCCACATCTTTTTGCAATTACTGCAGTCAGAAGCTCCATGATTTTAAAAAAAATCCGCGCCATGCTTTTCCAGTCTGGACATGGATCAAGCGGAAAAATATCAATCCATACACTGGATTCCTCTCTTCGAAATTTGAAAAAATACCAGGGATAAGCGCCGCTTTTTCCGGGACGCTGAAATCGATATTCCGGGGGTGGGGATACATTGCAAAGCTGTTCATAGTCCGCTCTTGGCATAGCAACGTCAATGTCATCGTCCCAAGGAATAAAACCCTTGTGGCGGACGGCGCCCAAAAGCGTTCCGGCAGTCAGATAGAAGGCAAGATGATTTTCCTCACAAAGCGTCTGAAAGACCTTCAGCAGCTCCATCTCCCGAGACTGCAATTCATGTAAATCTGCGTGGGCATCCTGATTCAAATAAACGCCTCCATACTTTTTTATGCCCGAATTTTTATCAGTGACATTCTCCGCAGCAGAGCCGCGAGAAAATACGCTGATCTCTTTGGATAAGGGGTGAGGCAGATGCGAAGCTTTCCGCTAAGCCCGTAATTTCCCAGCCGCAGAGCAGTTTTGTAATTGGTTTTCGCGAAGATAGACAGCTCGCGCATTTTCTCACTGTCCAAAGCCCTCCGTTCCTTCCAAGCCGCCGACCATATTTCCATTACCGCTCCTGTCATTGCCACTGTCAGCAGTTCCTGAAACTGAGGATACTTGGGCAATAAATATGCACAGCGTTCACAGGCCGCTGTCCAATAATCCATCCTGTTTTCAAGCCGTGATGCGGAAACAATTCCTTCGTTTCGCAGAATGTAGTGGTACTGTGTATTGGTGCATACTGCAAGCCCATTACTCTTGTCAAACAGCTGATAAATAACCGCAATGTCCTCATATACCCGTCCCTTAGGAAAACGCAGATTTTCAAATAATTTTCTGTGAAACAGTTTATTCCAAACATTGTTGGTTGTCCGTTTTTCGATAAGCAACTCCTTCAATGCTTCTTCGCGGTTCATTCGAATCTTTTGATCGTATCCAATTTGTTGCGAGTGATTGTTTTTCTCTACCGAAATCATACATTGCGCTATGTCAGTTCCCGCAGTGGATAAGCATCGAAAAAGGCATTCAAAGAAGTTCGGATCAATCCAATCATCGCTGTCTACGAATCCGATATAAGTCCCATTACTTTGCTCCAGCCCGGCATTCCTGGCGGATGAAAGTCCCTCGTTCATCTGATGGATTACTTGAATCCGATTGTCCCTCTCTGCATATTCGTCGCAGATCCTTCCGCAGTTATCTGGAGAACCGTCATCCACAAGAATAATTTCTAAATTTCGGTAAGTCTGATTGATAATGCTGTCCAGACATTTACGCAGATAAGGCTCCACTTTATAGACTGGAACAATAACAGAAATCTTTTCATTTTTCATGGTCCTTATCTCATCCACTCATTTCGGACTTTCTCTGCGCAATCAGCAATATCAAATCCTGCCGTTTTAACTATTTCAGCGAAAGACGATCGATTGCTTTTTCCAGTTTGTAAAATTCTATCAGCCCAGGCATCTGCACTTTTTGAAAGTGATATTTTCACAACAGAGCCTGTTACGCCAGACTCCTGCAATACTGTATCTGTTCCAACTACTGCCAGCCCACTTGTTTGAGCTTCTATGACAACAACGGGCAGTCCTTCAAATCGGCTGGGAAATACAAAAACGTCCATTGCCCAATAAAGCTTCTCCATCTGCCGACCTGTCCCATAAAAGATAACGGCGTCCCGGATTCCCAGCCGCTCTGCCTTTTCTTTCAGTATCTGCTTATCTTCACCTTCACCAATCAGGAGAAGCACACTCTCCGGATTTTTCTCATATACTTTTGAGAAAATGTCCAATAAAAAATCTTGATTTTTCTGATAACACAGACGCCCTACATTTCCGATTACCAGCTTTCCTTCACAATGAAGCTCTCTCCGAACCTGTTCCCGTACCTCTGGATTGAATCGGAATCGCTCAGTGTCTATCCCATTTGGAATAAACTGATACCCCTTCCGCGCCAATACCCGTTTTGAAAATAAAAAGTTTGCTGCATCACCGGAGCATGCCCAAAGATCCGTTGCATATCCTGTCAGAAAGGAACGGGATGCCTTGTGAATCCATAACTTCAGAAATCTTCCTTTACTTTTCCGCAATGCAGTGTTATGACTATGAGCAATTCGCTTCGGAACTCCGGCCTGTTTGGCAAGCAGCAAATAGAAAAAGCTCAGTGACTGAAAGGCATTCAGATGCAGGACATCATATTTCCTTTCTCGGAGTAATTTTTTGAAGAAGGAATGATTTTGAATAACGCTGTAAAGGCTTCCGGATAACTGATGAAAATGAATTCCGGCCGCCTTCAATTGATCCGTAAAAATGCTTTCTTTTAGGCAAACTGCAACAATATCAATTTCCAACTCTGAACGATCCATGTGGAGCAGTAAATTGGTCAATATAGATTCAATTCCGCCGGACTCCCAAGTCTCGCAGAAGCAGCATACCCGCTTCACGCCCGTTTCCTCACTGCTGCATCTTCGTTCCACCCGATGCTCTCCTGTTCCTGTTCAAACAGCCGCGTCTGTTCCTGCTCAATCAGCTTTGCGACATTGTTGCTGATTTCCTCCCGCGTCACCTGATACAGCCGCTTCAGACAGCGGGGATTTCCTTTCTCCTCCGGCAGTCCCGCTACCTCGCATAGTTGCCGCATCCCGGTCGTGACATTCGTCCGGCTCATGGGCTTACCGTCTCTCGTGAGGAAGATTGGCCCATGGAGATACCCATTCTTCCGGGCATATCCCAGCAACTCCTCCTGAAGGAACTCCGGAAACCGGATTTCCTGCTTCGTCCCGCAGGATACCGCTGTTAACTCTCCCTCTGTGACAGACTCTACCGTCACCTTTGAGAGCTCCTGCAAGG
>CATJIW010000095.1 GCA_949740745.1 uncultured Lachnospiraceae bacterium
CCGTCCTCCGTCACATAACCCGCAGGCATGGCGAAATTCTGAGCCGTCAGGATCTGGGAGATCATCTCCACTGTCAGCTTGTCGGAGACGTCGGCCGCGTCGAGGGCAGTCTCCTTGGAGGAATCGAAGGTTTCCTTCTGGGTATTGAATTCTTTTTCCCCGTCCTCCAGCTGCCGTTTGGCCTCGTCCAGCTGGGCCTGTGCCTCATATTTGGTCATGCCCGCTTCCTGGGCCTTGGCGAGAAGGGTCTCCTTCCCGGAGGCAAGCTCCGCCCTGGCCGCCGCCATCTGGGCCTTACCTGCCCTAAGGGCCTCGATGCCGGAAAGCCCGGTCTCAAGCTGCGCCAGAGTCCCCTCGCTTTTGATCTTGTCGATCTGGGCGACAGCCGTCTCCGCCTCGGTCTTTTTCGCCTCCAGCTCTGTCTTCTGCCCCGTAAGCTCTGTCTTTTTCGCCGTCAGTTCCGCCTCCGCGGCCTCCAGCTGGGACAGGCTCTGGCGGTAGGTGTCCATGGCCGCCTTAAGTCCGGCCGCCTGGGCCGCCAGCTGCTCATAGCCCGGACTTCCCGCCGGGATCAGCAGATTTCCTTCCTCGTCCATGACCCCCTGTTTTACCAGCTCATCAAAAGCCGTCCTCGCCGTCTGGAGCTCCTGATTGTTTTCCAATGCCTCTTTTCCGGCTGCCGCCTGCGAGAGACCGTCCTCGATCTGCGCAAGGCCTCCGTCGATCTGGGTGAGGCCGTCCTCCAGCTGGGAAAGGCCGTCCCGGATCGCCCCCTCCTGGGCCAGCAGCCCGTTCAGCTGGTCCAGGGACGCCTTCAATCCGGCCTCCATCTCGTCCACACTGGAATAACCGGCCTGACTTAAGGCCTCGCTCTCCTTCGTTTTTAATTCTTCCTCCGCCCGGTCCAGGGCGATCTCCCCCTGGAGGATCTGCATCCTGGCCTCGGAGAGAGCCTGGTCCGCCTGGACCATCCCGCTCTGGAATTTGGCGGTCTGCTCCTCGAGCTCTGCCTTGCCGTCGGCAATCTTATCCTCGGCCTCCTTCAGGGCGTCCTCGGCCTCGCTCAGGGAATCCCGGACCGAATCTTTCAGAGTCTCATTGACATCCTCCACCAGTTCCTTTCGGATCACCACGTTGACCTGCTCCTCCAAAAGCCCGGAGGCCGACACGCTGGCCACGCCGCCCACTCCCTCCAAAGCCGGCTGCACGGTCTCCTCCACGTAGGCGGAGATCTCTTTCACGTCCATATCGTCGGCGTCCACCGAAGCCACCACGATGGGGAGCATATCCGGATTGATCTTCATGATCAGAGGGGAACCGACACCGTCGCTCCAGTATCCCGTGATCTGGTCCAGCTTTTCCCGGATGTCCACGGTCACCGAGTCCATATTGACCTCGTCGTTAAATTCCAGGATGACCATGGATACGTTCTCACTGGAGACGGACGTCACCTCGTTGATATCGTTGAGGGTCGCCATGGACTGCTCCACCGGCCTGGTTACGGTCGTCTCCACCTCCTCCGGGCTGGCCCCCGGATAGCTGGTCACCACCACCGCATAGGGCAGGTTGATGCTGGGCAGAAGATCCGGCGTCATCTCCGTAAAGGAAACCACGCCCAGGATCAACACCAACACCACCGCCACAAACACGGTCATCGGTTTTTTTACACTGAATTTTGCAAACATGCTGCGCCTCCCAGTCAGTAATCAGGTCCTTTGAACTGCGGGAAAGCGGCAGACTCCGCATTTTCTCCAACATTTCGGACCAGTTTATGTCAAAGAAAAAGCCGACCAGTTGGTCGGCTTCCGGTCTGTGCTTATTATATGACAAAGAAAATAAGATGTCAATTTTCAGTGTCTAAAGTTTTTATAAATTATAAAAATATTTTCAATCGGGGATTTCAGCAATCCATTCTCTATTCTCAATCTTAATAATCATGAATCGTCTTAGTATCTTTCCTTTTTAATGCCTGGGCAAGATCCGTTGTGTAAAAATCAGATTCAAAATGATCATTATCCTCCACAATAAGATGATTCGGCCGATTTTTCCATTTATAAATACCAGTATTTCCATTTTCCACTGTATCTTTGCCGTTTGTGGAATAATTTACAGATTCCATCTGTTTTGTTTCCGGTTCTTCTATTGTTTCACTCTTGGTTATTTCCTCCATTTTCGTTTCTTGTATTTCAGGAATCTAAAAATGCATTTTTACCAAATTCAGTATCATCATCCCAGACCATAACAGAGGTAAGTCCCGTACATCCGTCAAAAGCATGCGCTCCTACTGAAATGACATTATGCGGAAAATCTACTTCCTGAATACCGATACATCCTGCAAATGCATAATCACCAATAGATTCAGCACCCCAGATAATCAAAGAAGTTGCACCTGTACAATTTTCAAAAGCATGCGCACCAACTGATTTTGTCTTACCCGAAATACTAATTTCCTCAATATTATGACAACTGGCAAACGCATAATCACCGATATCCGAATTTCCCCAGATAATCAGATGTGTCAATGCAGCACAGTTTTCAAAAGCATGTGCGCCGATATAATTAGTCTCGCCAGGTATATCAACTTCTTCCAAAGCCGTGCAGTTTTTAAATGCAGAGTCACCAATTTCTTCGATATCTGCCCAAAAAAGAACTGCCTCCAGCGTCGAACAGTCTTCAAAAGCAGACTCTGCAATACGGATAACCCTATTTCCTTCGTACTTAGAATCGATAGTTGCACGATTCCCTTTGCCACTATATCCTGTCACCTCGGCTTCACCGTCTGGAAGTACAGTATATTCCACCGTGAGTTCTACATATTCCTTTTCAGGTCTCGTATCCTTTTCTTCCTCCGATATTTTATCAGCAACCTTTTCTTCCTCATCAGTCTCTGGCACAGTTGTCTCCGACACAACTGTCTCCGAAATTAATTTTTCTTTCTCTCCTGATGAACAGCCCAAAATATTACCGAAAAAATCATAAACACAACCAGTACTGCCAAAAATCTTTTTCTCATAATCGTCCCCCACTGTTTCGTCTTACGATATCTTCAAATATATTTTAGCCTTTAACTCTGGGAACGTCAACCTGTCCATTTTGTCACAAAAACACCTCTTGCCTGAATGGTTTCTCTGTCTACGATTTTTGTAAGGTAGATACCGCGCTTTGGCACAGCAAAATCGGCGCAGTGAACACAAAAACAAAAATTCTTGTCATTCACTATAAATATCAAACAGAAAAATGTCATTCTCCGGGGTATCCGTTCCGATAAGCTTCCTGTTCCCGCAGTATCTCCTCCATATATTCCATCACCCGGTCGATCCCTGCATCCTTCACCGCCTTTCTGACCGCCTCCAGATCCTGCTCCCAGGTCTTATTGCAGTCGCAGGTTTCCGGTCCCGTCAGCGGCCGGTCTTCCTTTCGGCAGTGACATAGTTCTTCCCAGCCCTCGTAGATCCGCCAAAGCTCCTGCCACTCATAGAGGACCTTCTGCGGGTCAAAGTCAAATCGGGAAAGCGCGCTTTCTTTCCTGGAGGCCAGGGCGTCCCCGAGCTCTTCCTCTTTCTTGTCGGAATCCCACCATCCGGACCGGGTCAGCAGCGAGTTTCCCCAATAGCCCTCCCAGATATTATTTGGATCCGATATCACCTTTCCGTCCTCTGTCTGATAATCCCTTCCCGGCAGGCCGTAGGCCAGGGCATCGGAGAGCTCCGCGTCACTGTAAATGGCCGCAAGCAGGGCAAACGCCTCCTCCTTCTGTTCGCTGCCGGCCCAGATCCCGGCCTTCCCGGATCCGTCATAGTAAACCTCGTTCTGCTTCGGAAACTCCAGGATCTTAAGACGGACGGTCTCCCCGATCTTCCAGTCGTGCCGGAATCTCCGCAGCACCGCCTGTGCGCTGTAGCCATAGGCAGGCATTGCAAAAAATCTCCCTTTCTGGATCTCCTTCTCCGTTTTCCGGCAGGAATCTCCCCGGAACAGATACCCCTCGCACAAAAGATCCAGCGTCTGTTTCCGGAACTTCAGATACGCTTCGTCTTCCAGTACATTTACGGGCCTCGCCTCTCCGCCTTCCAGGGAGATCCGGATAAAAGGCATCAGCGTCTTTTGGCTGTCCACATTCCAGTCCGGAAACTCCCCGCCGCAAAAAGCCGTATTCCCGGCCGCCCACTCTCCGTCCGTCACCGTTCGGAACGCCTGCTCCAGTTCCTCTGCCGTAAAATCCTCCAGTGAGATCTGATATTTTTCCGCCAGCTCCTCGTTCACCACCAGATAGTAACCTAATCCGTTCAGCCGGGAAGAGATCGTCGGGATCCCGTAGATCCGGCCCTTTACCCGCACCGCGTCCCACACGGTCTCCGGATAGACCTCCTTTAAACGGCCGCCTTCTTCCGTCCCCTCCATTCTGAGATCCAAAGGCTCCAAAAGCCCCTCCCTGGCCAGCATTCCGTAGAGCAGATAATAGCCGGAATCAAGGCAGCTCACAATATCATAGTTTTCTTCCTTCATCTGTCGTCTCTGGGCAAGAGGCCCTGCCAGGCTGTTGTCCTCGGAGCATTCCAGCCCGGAAAAGGATACCCGCCAGGGAAGCCCTTTCTTTTTCAGGACCTGGTTTAACGCCGTCTCATAGGGTTTTACGGAAGTATGCTGCCCCACCTCGGTAAACGCCCAGCGGAGCGTGACCACCCCCTCCTCTTCCGCCTCTTCCTCCTGTTCTTCCCGCTCCCGGTCCGCCTCCGCCAGCATCTCGCCCAGGCCCTTTGCCTGCTCCTCCTTCTCTGCCTCCTGCCCGGCTATCGAAAAACGGATAGCCAGGGTCAGAAAAACTGCCGCCGCTGCCAGGACTGCCGCCAGCCTGATCATCTTTTTCCTGATCATCCCCATCCTCCTCTCCTGCTCCATGGCCGGTACCGCCCCGGCCTACTCTCCCTCGATCACGGTCCAGTTTGTCTTTCCCGCCAGAAAATCCTCTTTTTTCATGACGGACCTCCTCCATCGAAGGTCCGGCGGCTCCATACTGTATCCGACCACCAGATCCCCCGCCGATACACTGGGAATAAATGCCTCATCCTCATACAGCACTTTGCATTCCCCTTCCCCCATATACTGATAAATCCAGCATTTGAAATCTTCTCCAGGAGAGTCGGATCCCATGAAGGTCTTAAACTCCGGTTCCCACACCACATTGCTCCCATAGCCTTCATAGATCATCCGCTTCTCTCCGGTCTCCAGGTCGTATTCCATAAGCCTCGTCTCCTCTCCGTCCGCCTCATTGTACAGGAGGAGATTCCCGCTGAGACAGCCGGGGTATAAGGTCTCGCCGGCCAGGATCCCGAGGTCCGTGATCTCCTTTGACGCAAGATCCAGCTTTCGCAGCCCGGAGACCCAGCGTTCCCCGTCCCCGTCCTTCAGAAGCTCCGAATAGATCAGCTGGTCCTCATAGATCCCCCAGAGGGTATAGCAGGGGATCCGCATGGTCTTTTCCTCACACAGGGCCTCCCGCTCTCCCGTCTCCAGATCATACCGGTAGAGGATACTGTTGACACTGACGCTGCCGAAGACGTCCGGATCGTTCGGATCTTCTTCCAGATTGTCCGTGCTCATGGCCGCAAAACAGCTTCCGTCCCGGAATACAACATTTCCCCAGGCAGTCCCCCGGCCCCAGTTCTCATATCCGCCCTCCTCGACCGCCTCAAACGGATAGGCTCCGATCACCCGGTCGTTTCCCCCGTCCAGATCGCAGGAATGAAACTCCGCCTGTGTCTCATCCTCCTGGTAGTAATACCACTTGTCCCCAAGCCGCCCGATAAACTGGATCTCCCCGCATAAAGCGTGGGCAGTGCATTCATCCGAATCATGAAAACAATTCGGTCTGGCGCAAAGGGGATAACATTCCCCGGTCGCATAATCCAGATACCGGATCACGCCGGCATCGTAATCCTGATACACCATGCCCTCTTCCAGGTATCCCGCACTGTTGTAGTAAACGGTGAGATCGTTTTTTAATTTTCCTTCTTTTTTCCCGCAACCGGAAAAGCCTGCAGAAAGGGCCGCCAAAATGAGCGCTCCCGCCAGCTGCAGTTTTGCCGCCTGTCCCTTCCGTCTCTTCCTCCGTCTTTGGCACCTCTGTCCCTGTCTCTTCCTGCCTTCTTCCACCGAAATCCTCCTCCCGTGCACATGCTCGAGACGCAAGCGATCGAGTAGGGGAGCGGTTCTTTTCCCCTGCTCGCCGCGTAGCCCGCACGCCGCTCCTGCGGCATATTCCTCTGTGCGGGCCTGCGCAATCGAGTAGGAAAGATCCATCTTCCCCTACTCGCCGCGCCCCCTATGCGCCGCTTCTGCGGCATACTTCCTCTACATGGGGCTGCCCATAAAAAATCCTGTGCTCCACCTTCATGGTAACACAGGATCTTTCTGTCTGCACGTGACGTTTTCGTAATCTTTCCGATCCGCAGGCCAGATGCATCTATCCGTTTTATTTCTTTGTAATATACCCCTTCGCCGTCAGAAGCTCCGCGCACAGGAGCGCCCCGCCGGCCGCGCCCCGCAGGGTATTGTGGGACAGTCCCACAAACTTGTAGTCAAATACCGTATCCTCCCTGAGACGGCCCAGGGTCACGCCCATGCCATGCTCATAGTCCCGGTCCAGATTCGCCTGGGGCCGGTTATCCTCCTCAAAATATTTGAGGAACTGCTTCGGGGCGCTGGGAAGGTTTAACTTCTGGGGCTCTCCGGCAAATGCCGCCCACCGCTCTAAGATCTCTTCTTTCGTAGGCTTCTTCTCAAAGCTCACGAACACCGCCGCCGTATGTCCGTTGCTGACCGGCACCCGGATGCACTGGGAGGTGATGACGGGGCCCTCGGCCTTTTTGATCACGCCGTCCTCGATCTTTCCCCAGATCTTGAGGGGCTCCTGCTCGGACTTCTCCTCCTCCCCGCCGATGTAGGGGATCACGTTGTCCACCATCTCCGGCCAGTCCTTAAAGGTCTTTCCGGCGCCGGAGATGGCCTGGTAGGTGGTCACCACCGCCGTCTTCACACCGAATTCCCGGAGTGCGTGGAAGGCGGGCGTATAACTCTGGATGGAACAGTTGGGCTTCACGGCGATGAACCCCCTCTTTGTCCCCAGACGCTTCTTCTGGAATTCGATGACCTCGGCATGCTCCGGATTCAGCTCCGGAATGATCATCGGCACGTCCGGCGTCCACCGGTGGGCGCTGTTGTTGGAGACCACGGGAACCTCCGCCTTCGCATAAGCCTCCTCGATGGCCCGGATCTCATCCTTAGTCATATCCACGGCGCTGAACACGAAATCCACATCTGCCGTCACCTCTTCAATATTATGCAGATCCTTCACGACCAGCTTTTTCACATTCTCCGGCATGGGACTGTCCAGCTTCCAGCGGCCCCCCACGGCTTCCTCATAAGTCTTTCCCGCGCTTCTGGGACTGGCGGCCACCGTCACCACCTCGTACCAGGGATGGTCCGCCAACAGGGACACAAAACGCTGTCCCACCATACCGGTCGCCCCCAGCACGCCAACCTTCAATTTTTCCTTCATTTCCATTTCTCATTCTCTCCTCGTAATTCAAATTAAAGCAGATGCCCCCGTCTGTCTTTGCATCGCGCACATCTGTCTTTCTCTTGCGTATTGTACACTATCTACTCTTAAATTGCAAGTGTTTTTTTATCCGTCCGGAAACTTTTCTGTCCTGATCTCCCATACACTCCCGTATATCGAAAAAACCTGCTTCCCTTTTATGGAAACAGGTTTCACAAAATCCTCAAAAGCTCCCGGCCGGACTTGAACCGGCGACCTATTGATTACGAATCAATCGCTCTACCGACTGAGCCACGGAAGCATGTTCACAAATGTTTCTGTCAACGTTACAAATATACTATAAGATCTGCTTTCTGTCAAGCCTTTCCTGAAGATTTTCTCAATCACGCCTTCCCCCCTCCCTCCATACAATAAGGTATACCCGAAAGGGCACGAGTACCCGAAGGCACAAGTACCCGAAAGGATATGCATTACCGATCGGAGGAATTTAAATGGACCCAATTCTTGAATTTATAGATGTATGTTTTTCCTACCATTCCATAAGCGGCGAAACTCCGGCCCTGGCCGGCATTTCCCTCTCGGTCCTGCCCGGGGAGTTCATCGCCGTCGTGGGGCCTTCCGGCTGCGGCAAGACCACCCTCCTATCCCTGATCAGCGGACTTCTCACACCGGAATCTGGAGAGATCCGGCTGTTTGGAAAAGCCCAGGGGACGTCCGGGGCCAACATCGGCTACATGCTTCAGAAGGATCACCTGTTTGAATGGCGCACGATCTATGACAACGTCCTCCTCGGACCCCAGATCCGCCACAGCTTAACCTCAAAGACAAAGGAACAGATCGGCTCCATGTTAAACACCTACGGACTTTCCGCATTTAAAGATTCGCCGCCGTCGGCTCTGTCGGGAGGCATGCGCCAGCGGGCGGCCCTGATCCGGACCCTGGCCCTGGAACCGGACCTTCTGCTCCTTGACGAGCCTTTCTCGGCTCTGGATTACCAAACCCGCCTGGAAGTGGGGGACGACATCGGAGGGATCCTGCGCAGAGAGGGGAAGACCGCCCTTCTGGTAACCCATGATCTCGCGGAAGCCATCACCCTGGCAGACCGGGTGGTCATCCTCACACACCGCCCTGCCCGGGTAAAAAAAATCCTTTCCCTCCATTTTGAGAAAACCTTTGATACTCCTCTGAAACGCCGGAGCGCCCCATGCTTCAGCGAATATTTTGATGAAATCTGGAAGGAGCTGAAATCCAATGGATAAATCCCTTTCTGTAGCCCAGGCCCGTTATCTGAAGATCCGTTCCCGCCACAAACGCCGGGTCCTGGCGGGACAGATCCTTCTGTTTTTTCTGTTTGTCGGGCTCTGGGAGCTTGCGGCATATACCGGCATCCTCAACGATTTTATATTCAGCAGCCCGTCCCGCATGACGGTCTGTTTTATCCAGATGACCAAAAATCTCAGCATTTTCGGCCACATCGGCATTACCCTCGCGGAGACGATGGGAAGCTTTTTTCTGGTCATGGCTTTCGGCATCCTGACCGCCATGCTCCTATGGCTGTTCCCTTCCCTGGCTGAGCTTCTGGACCCTTATCTGGTCATGCTCAACAGTCTGCCGAAATCGGCCATGGCCCCGGTGCTCATCGTGTGGCTGGGCAACAACGTAAAAACCATCATAGCAGCTGCCGTCTCCGTAGCGGTCTTCGGCTCGATCATGACGCTCCACACCGGCTTTAAAGAGGTGGATCCCGACAAGATCCGGCTGATCTACACCCTGGGCGGAAAAAAGCGGGATGTTCTGTTCAAGGTCCTCATCCCAAGCTCCGTCCCCCTGATCATCAACAACATGAAAGTCAACATCGGCCTCTGCCTGGTAGGTGTCATCATAGGAGAATTCCTGGCTGCCGACAAGGGGCTTGGGTACCTGATCATCTACGGAAGCCAGGTCTTTAAAATGGATATCGTCATGATGAGCATCGTCATCCTCTGCATCCTGTCCATGGGCTTTTACCGGCTGATCTCCCTGCTGGAAAAACATGTGGGCCGCAGCTGACCTGCGACATGTGCATATAAAGATCCGGCAAAATGCACCATCGCAGCACATGATCTGCACACTGGCGCATTTTGCCGGATATTCCGCAATGCTTCTTTTATTATAAATACCAATCGGATCGACAGGGGACATCTGATCTCTATCCACACATCCGCCCGTCAGAGAGCGATGATCACGCCGCCGTCCCCGGCATAGGTTGTACTGACACCTGCCGTGTTGACAATATAGACATCCTTCACCTTGATCAGGCGGCAGATCTGCTCCTTCACCTTCCTCGCCCGCTCCGGACAGTTGGTATGGGCGATCGCAAGGATCTTATCCTCAGCTTCCCTTGCCTCCTTCGCCACCCACTGGGACATCTTTGTGAGCGCTTTGTCAATGCCCCTGGCCTGATCCAGCTTGATGATCACACCTTTGTCGGCCCCCATAACCGGCTTGATGTTGAGGACCGTGGCAAAAATGGCCTGGAGCCCGGTCAGCCTTCCGTTTTTTTTCAGGTAGTCCAGGGTTTCCAGCACGAAATAGGTCTTCATATGATCCCGGAAATCAGAAACCTCCCTCACGATCTCGGCAAAACTCTTCCCGGCTTCGGCGAGCTCCCGGATCTTCAAAGCGATCTTTACTTCGCCCACGGCGGCAGAATCGGAACTGAATACGGCGATCTGCTTCTTTCCCTTCTCCTCCAGGTAAAGCGTCCTCCCCAAAACCGCACTGTTGTAAGTCCCGCTCAGGTGCTGGGACAGAGTCACGACAAAAACGGCTTCCGCGTCACAGTCATAAGCCTCCTTGAAGGCCTCCGGGGAAGGGCAGGCTGTCTTCGGACAGTCCGGAGTGGTCCGCACCAGCTCCAGATACGCCGCCTGGTCAAACTTCTCATCATCTGTGATCACTGTATCTCCCACCTGCAGCGTCAGCGGGATCACCTGAAAATGGCTGTCCGCCTTTAATTCCTCTGTCAAATCACAGCAGCTGTCCACCACGATCTTGTAATCCATGTTTCTCCTCCTGCACTTCTCAACTACCTTTGTTCGAACCGCCAACCGTTCTACGTAGTTTTCATTACCATATATGATAGCACAGGATATCCTGTTTGAAAAGGGGTATTCTGAATTTTTCTGCATCCGGCAAGGGATTTCATCTCCGCCTTTCGCCCGACATCCGGTAATACGCAGCCAACAGCCCGGCCAGCGCCTCCTGATCTGCAGCTGCCATGGTCTCCCTGGCCGAATGCATGGCCAGGATCGGCACCCCCAGATCCACCGTATCCATCACCGTAAAGGAAGAAGCGATCGAACCCAGCGTGCTCCCGCCAGTCACATCGGAGCGGCCCGCAAAGATCCGGCAGGGAATCCCATTTGCCCTACAGATCTCTCGGATCACGCCTATGGCTTCTCCGTCCGTAGCATACTTTTGGCAGCTCTCCGTCTTGATGGCCACACCGTCGCCCAGAAATACCGGATTGGTCACATCACTTTTTTCCGGCTGGTTGGGATGCAGCCCATGGGCAACGTCCACCGACAGCAAAAAGCTGCGGAGACGGCTGTTCAGACAATCCTCATCGCTGTAACCGAAAGACCGACAGATCTTTTCCATGACAATGGGGAGAAGTACGGAACCGGCTCCCTGTTTCGTCCGGCTTCCCACCTCCTCATGATCAAAAAGAACGGCCATGTCCACTCCTATCTCCCGGCTGTCCCCCTCCAGGAGTCCGTCCACACAGGCCTTCACCGAAGTCAGATTGTCCAAGCGGGGCGACGAAAGGAACTCCCTGTCCAGCCCGAAAAGCTCCGGCCTGTCACAATTGTAGAGGGAAAGTTCAAAATACAGGATTTCCTCCGGCGCCGCCCCCGCCTCCGCGGCCAGCGCTCTCACAAAACCGTCCCTCCCGCCGGATCCCTCCTCCAGGATGCGGCCCACAAGGGGCGCCATATCCTTCTGCCGGTTCAGCTCGATCCCCTTATTCACATCCCGGTTCATATGGATCGCAAGATTGGGGACGGTACAGACAGGACGTTTAAAGTCCACCAGCCTGGTCACAGGGGAGAAACAATCCTCTCCACTCAATGTCACCCGGCCGGCCGCCGAAAGCGGCCGGTCCAGCCAGGTATTTAAAATAGGTCCGCCGTAGATCTCCACATTCAGCTTCGCATAGGCTCCCTGAGCCATATCCGGAGCTGCCTTGACCCTCAGGCAGGGCCAGTCCGTATGGGCTGCCGCGACCCGGAAGCCCTGAAGACGGCCGAAGCCTGGATTCACCCGGAAGGCAAAAAGAGAAGAGCCGTATGCCCTCACATAATACCCTCTGCCCCGCTCCAGCATCCAGCTCCCCGAAAGCTCCAGTTCCCGGTAACCGGCCTGTGCAAACTCCTCCGCCGCCATATCAACCGTGTGAAAGGGGGAAACCCCGCCCTCCAGATACCGGATCAGACCGTCTATCCTGCCTCCTTTGCATCCCCGCATCTCCATCCTATCCTCCCATGAGCCATGCCGCAGCCGCCTGCTCCATGGTCTCTATATCAATATCTGCAGAATCCTCCTGTTCCAGGCGCACGGGGCGCCGGCATCTAGTACGCCGTACTAGTACAGCGTTGCGCTATGTCCTTTTCACAAATTCCCCTCCGCATTTGGGACAGGTAATGCAGATCTTCCCCTTTCCCTTCGGCACCCGCACCGTCTGCCTGCAGGAAGGACATTTGAAATAGCAGTGGCTTTTATCCCGGCTCCTGCTCTTCATCCTGGAAAAACTCCTGCGGATCCCGGCCGTGGCCTGCAGGTACTTATTGTTCTCCTGGGAACGGCTCCGGATATTTTTGGAAAACATCCGAAAATAGGAAAGGAGGATCCCCAGGACCGTGATCCAGTAAAAGACCCGGCCGGGAACAAACAGGGAGAGCACCAGAGATATCATCACGATCCCCATCAAAAACCTGTTTAACTGATCCACTCCATACCGCCCATACATAAACCGCGTAAGTCTATCCCGAAATCTTCCCATTGTCTTCTCTCCCGTCCACAGGCCTTTTGGCCTGAATTCTAAAAGAGCCGCTCTCTCCTGACTCTGTCCCCATCATAGTCCCTTTCCGCAGCCCAGTCAAGAAAACCGCCGGAAACATTTCTGAATTTTTTATAAAGCCCGATCCCACGCCCGCTTCCCTTTGCAGTATGTCCGGATTACGGAATAATCATCCCCAAGGACCGTGACATCCGCGTCATACCCGGCCGCCAGTTTCCCTTTTCTTCTGTCAAGCCCCAGGAGGCGGGCCGGATTTACGGTGCAGGAATTCACTGCCGCGTCAAAAGGCACCATCGCCTCCTCGACAAGGATCCGAAGCCCCTCGTTGAGCCGCAGGGTACTCCCCGCTATGGTATCTGTCCCACGAACCCTCGCGAATCCCCCGTCATCCACACAGACCGGCTGTCCGCCCAAGGTATACCCCTCTCCCGGCGGACAGCCTTTGGCCCGCATGGAATCGCTGACCATGATCCCGTAATACTTCCCCTTCGCCTGAAAAAAAGTGTGCAGTGCCGCCGGATGGCAGTGATAGCCGTCGCAGATCACTTCGCCGTACACATCGCAGAAGCGGAACGCCGCCCCCACAAGCCCCGGGGCCCGGTGGTGATACCCGGTCATCCCGTTATATACATGGGTCATACCGGATACCCCGTTGGCGACAGCCATGGCCGCCTGTTCGTAAACAGCCGAGGAATGCCCCATGCTGGCCACGATCCCATTCTCCCTGCAATAGCGCAGCAAGGCGAAGCCCTCGTCGTGCTCCGGCGCAAAGGTGATATAGCGGATCATCCCATCCGCAGCCGCCTGGTAATCTTTCAGTTCCGCCGCGGAAGCCTCCGCAAGGGCTTCCGCCGCCTGCGCCCCCCTGTGATCCGGATCCAGATAAGGGCCCTCCAGGTGGACACCCAGGATCTCTGCTCCCTCACAGCCCTCCTCCGCCACCGCCGCCACATTCTTTAACGCTCTTTTCAAGACCTCCGGCCCCTGGGCCATGGTCGTCGGAAGGAAGGCCGTCACTCCTTCTCCCGGGATCCTCAACGCCCAGCGCCTCAACCCTTCCGGCTCTCCGTCATTGGTATCAAAGCCATAGGCCCCATGGGTATGGATATCCAGAAATCCGGGAAGGACTCTCAGATCCCCGCAATCTTCGTCCGCCGTGCGCATATCATAAGGAAGGATCTCCCTGATCCTCCCCTCTCCGATCACAAGCTGTGCCCCCATAAACTGTCCCGCGATCCAGACTCTCTTACTCTGTATGACCATCTTCCCGTTCCTCCCGTACCATTTTACCACGATTTCCGGTTCCCCGCTATGCTTTATCATCCCCTGTAAAAAACTCGTATCCCCGTTCCTCTTCTGTTCTGCTGCCGCCAGCCCCCGTCAGACAGCGGAAGGGCCCCGTTCCGCACCAGGCAAAACGAAGCCCTCCCGCTGTCTCCTCTTTATTTCTGTTGGATAGCGGCGGCGATCGCCCTCTCCCGCTTTCCCGCGCCGAACTGCCGCAGGACTTCCAGCTCTTCTGACGGGATCTTCACTTCCTGCCCCAGGCTTTTTGCGATGCAGATCGTCTGGGCGATCTTTTCCACCGCCTCCGCATAGGAATAGGCCAGCTCCAGCGTGGCGCCAAAGGTCAAGACCCCGTGATTTGCCAGGAGCAGCGCAGACCGGTTTCCGATATGGTCTTTAAATCCCGAGTAGATCCGTTCGGTCCCCGGTGTCCCGTAGGGCACGACCGGAACCTGCCCGAAGGTGATGTTCATCTCCGTCAGGGAATCCGAACAGATCGGCATATGGTTCATGGCAAAGGCCGTCGCATACAGGCTGTGGTTGTGCACCACCGCCTTCACGTCCGGCCGGAGCCGGTACACCTCCAGATGCATTTTCGTTTCAGAGGAGGGTGCATACCCTTCTGGCTGATGGACAACGTTCCCCTCCCCGTCCACCTCGATGAGCATGTCCGGCGTCATTGCCTCCTTGGCCACCTGGGATGGTGTGATAAAAATCCGCCCGCCGACCCTGGCCGAAACATTCCCCTCGAACATGTTCACCATCTGAACCCGGTATTCCTGTTTTACGATGTCGATGATCTTATGCTTGATTTCTTCTACCGTTTTCATCTTGTCTCCTTATTCCTTGTTGATCTCCCAGGACAACTCCCGGATGCACTCATACAGCCGCTTCCAGCGTCTATATTTCTGATCATAAAGTGCCGCCAGCTCTTTTCGGGGATGATAACTGTGCTCTGTCCGCACAAAATCATCGATATTCTCAAGCCCGCACCAGCCGAGGCCGATGGCAGCCGCCAGTGCCGCTCCGACTGCTCCGCTGTGGCGCGCAGCTTCCGGCACGTGTACCGGGACCTGCAGAACATCCGCCATCATCTGCATCCAGAAAGCCGACTGGGCGCCCCCGCCGTTTGCCCCCACTTCCGTGACCGCAAGGCCGGTATCCTTTTTATAAATATCGATCTGCCCCCTCATGCTGAAGCAGAGGCTCTCCAGGACAGCCCTCATAAAATGCGCCCTGGTGTGTTTCTCTTCTATATTAAAGAACAGGGCCCGGATCCTGGGATCCGCGATGGGGAACTGCTCTCCGAAAAGCCACGGGGCTGCGTAGAGCCCGTCACAGCCGGCAGGCACTCTCTCCATCTCCACGGCCAGCCAGTCAAAGATACCGTCCCCCAGTTCCTCATGCTCCCTTGCATAGAAGCAGTCGATCGCCCAGTTCTGCATCATACAGCAGCTGTTGGTACAACCCCCGTAGATCATCAGACCCGGAGTGATGCTGTTTAGCTGATAGGTCCCCTCCGAGGTCTCATAAGGACGGTCGATCATGGCGGAGAGCCAGCCGGAACTTCCCAGATAAATGTGGGCGTCCCCCGCCCGGATACAGCCGCATCCCGCAGCCGCGGCCGGAACATCGATCATGCCTCCGAACACGGGGATCCCCGGCACCAGGCCCAGTTCCTCCGCCCCCTTCTCGTCCAGTACCCCGTAGCGTTCACAGGCTTCCACCATGGGAGGCAGCTTTTCCCCGTCCACATCGGCCAGTGTCTGATCATAATATTCCTGGATCGCCGGGTGGCGTTTCAGGATCCCCGGGTGATCCCGGTCCACCGCCATGATCCCGGTGCATTTATATTGGAGGAATCCGTCACACTCCAGAAAATAAGCGGTCTTCTCATAGAGCTCCGGTTCTTCTTCCTTGAGCCACAGGATCCTGGCCTGATAATCCTGACTTCTCACCACGGGCCCGCCGCAGCGGGTGTTGATCTTTTCTGCCTGCGCCTCGGCGCGGCCGTCCAGCCAGCTGATCGCATGGCACAGTACCTGCCCGTCCCGATCCACCGGGATCAGCGTCACCGCCTGTACGCTGAAGGAAATCCCCTTCACCGCCTCCGGCGCCGTCTTGGCGTCTGCGAGGACGCCTTTCGTGACCTCGCAGACCGCTTCCCAGAAATCCTTCGGATCCTGCTCCACATAGAGCGGCTTCGGCTTCAGCAGCGGATAGCTTTTTTCCCGTATGGCCAGAATCGTGCCCTTTTCGTTTACAAGGACAGCCTTCACGGCACTCGTCCCAAAATCATAGGCTGCGATACAGTTCATAGGCTTCCCTCTCATTCATACTGGCGGAACACTCTGTCATAGACATCCAGAGCGTCGTCCACGATCCCAATGCTTCCATAGGGCAGATACGTCTTTCCCCCGTTGGCGATGATCAGCCCCTCTGCAGCCAACGCCATGGAAAACTCGATATAATTCTGATAAGCATCCAAAAGCTGCCTTTCTCCCTCCGGATCGTTCCCCTTGTAAAAGTAAGGGATATGCTGGAGACCGCTCACGTCGATGTGCAGGATGGAAGAATGGTGGAACAGGATCGCCGGTACATCGTATTTTTCCGTAATGTCAGCAATTCCCCTCATAAAATGATCGGAAGCCTTGTCAAGAGCCGCATGGACCTTCTTTTCCTCCAGTTCTTTGATCACAGTGATCCCTGCCAGTGCAGTGAGCGGATTTGCGCTCAGGGTCCCGCCCACTTTTACCTTGTTCTCCGCCGCCGCGCTGACGCCGGCCGCCAGCATGCTCATGATGTCCTTTCTGCCGCCGATCCCGCCGGAGCATCCGAAACCGCCGCCGATGATCTTCCCGAATACCGTCAGGTCCGGATGGGTCCCGAAGATCGCCTGGGCGCCGCCCATGCCGAGACGGAAGCCTGTCACCACCTCATCGTAGATCAGCAGCATGCCGTATTTGTCACAGAGTCTCCTGGCCTCTCTGTGATATTCCTTTGTGGTCGGCACCGCGCCGCTGTCCTGGCCTACCGCCTCCATGACAAAGGCCGCCACGCCGCCCTCGCTCTCATACTTCACGACGGCCGCCTCCAGGGCTTCCACATCGTTCACCGGCACACAGTGGGTGTTCTGGAAACAGTCGAGGGGGATCCCGTTGAGCATCTCTTCCGTCGTCTTTCCCTCATTGTAGACAAGTTGGTCGCTCCACCCATGGTAGCCGCCCATGATCCGTATGATATGTTTCTTTTTGGTATAGGCCCTGGCCAGGCGGATCGCAATGATGTCAGCCTCCGTCCCGCTCCCCAGCATCCGGAACATTTCAATACCGGGCATATAGCTGTGGATCAGCTCCGCCAATTCTCTTTCATAGACACTGTAAAGCCCGGTCACCGACGCTTTCTCCATGATCAGCTTTACGGCCGCATCCCGCACCGCCGGGTAATTGTTCCCTAGGATGATGGGGCCGCCGGCACAGAGGAAATCAATATAACGATTTCCGTCGATATCATAGAGATACGGCCCCTCCGCCTTCTCAATGGCCAGCGCAAAAGGGTGGTTATTGGCCAGATTATGCTGGATGCCGCCGGGGAGCACCTCCCTGGCCCGCTCTGCCTCCGCCTTGGATCCGGCACATTTCGTATCAAAATGCCGGAGGTACCCCTCAACGGCACTCCTCTTTAAATGCTTCCTCTTCTTCATCAGTACGCCCGCCTGCGCATGGACGGAATCGTAATCGTATTCATTTAACAGTCTGGACATTTCTCATTCTCCTCTCTAATTTTCTCCGTTTCTCTCCGCGATCTCCTCAACACATTTCGCATGCTCCGCGTCGCTGAAGCCATAGAATCTCTGGATCAGGGCTGCCGCCAGGATCATGACGGCGGGAACCACGATCCCCACGATCAGCAGGGAGGACAGTACGCTCTCACTCTGTGATGCCCCCGCACTGTAGCCGATGGCATCCAGCAGAAATCCCAGCAGGCCGCTGCCGACGGCGCCGCCGATGGTCAGGCAGAAACCATAGCAGGCAAATACAAAACCGGCCTGGTTCCTTCCGTATTTCCACATACCGTAGTCCACGGCCTGGGGCATCATCATATCCGGGAACACGGCCTGCGCACCCTGCATAAAGCCGCAGAGGGCATAGAAGATAAAGAGCGGCTGCCCGATACCCATAAGCTTTCCCGCGCTCTCCCGCCCCACGAGGAAGATCGCGCCGAACCACATCAGGTTCATGGCTGCGTTCAGGATCATGACCCAAATGTACGCCCGGTTGGAATCCTTAAACAGGCGGATGATATAACGGATACAGAGCGCCCCCACGATCGCCACCGCAATATTGAAAAACAGGGCGATGGAGCTCAGTTCCGGCTGCTCAAAATAGTATTCATAAAGGTATACGATAGTCCCCGTGCGCAGGGCGTCCATGATATACAGCAAAAAAGTAGATACCACCGTCACCATGGCCGGCCGGTTCTGGACCAGTTCCTTCAGCTGCTTTCCCAGTCCGATCTTTTCCCCGGCTTCCGTCTTAACGTCCCTCAGATGCTCTCTGTAGCTTCCGTCCGCGTTCAGCTCATATTTTTTGCTCATGACGAAACTCCAAAGCACGGGAGCCGCCGTCAAAAATGCAAAGAAGACTCCGGCGATGAAGAAGCCCTGGCTCCCGCCGCCGAGAAAGCCCACCAGAGGAAGGAAGCCGACTACTGCGACCAGAGTACCCACATTCTTGGTCAAGCCTTTTATGCCGACGATGGAGGCCCTTTCGTCCTGGTTGCGGGCAATATTCGTCATCTGGCAGTTCATCGGAATAAAGCAAAGGGTGGAACCGATCGCCCCGTAACATCCATATCCGGCACAGGCGATCACCATCTGAAGAGTGGATGTGGTGTCCGGCAGCGCGGTCCACACCAGGATGAACAGCACGATCTGGATCGGCACGGAGAACAGCAGCCAGGAACGATACTTGCCCCACCGGAGATTGAAATGATCGATACACCAGCCGATCATCAGGTCTGTAAACGCATCAAACACCCTCGCAAACATCATCAGAGAGCCGGCCAGCACACCGCTCATCCCAATGACATCCGTATAAAAATAGGTAAGAAAGTACCCGAATAAAACCCAGGGAACCGTGGTCGCAAATGCCGTAAAGCCCAGGCACCACTTATCTGCCACAGGAACCTTTGCATTGGGCGAAAAACTCACCGCATCATATTTTGCCTGCCTTTTTCCCGAAATTTCCTGCATTATCGCTCCTCCTTATACCACGCCACGGCATTTTTCTGCCATGTTGTGGATTTTCAATCGTTATTTTATATGTTTGTTTTGCTTTCCCCCTGTAGTATTTTCAGATCTCTATTTTCTTACTTTTCATCACTCTCCTTGCCGCTTTGTTTTGGTTTTGTTTACTTCTTGACGCATCTCCCTCCTTTTCTTTGCATTTTTGTTGTTTTGTATTGCTTTATGTCTTATATAATAATTGTTTTGTCTTTTATTGTCAAGTATTATGTTGTTTTAACTGTTGTTTTAAGCAGAGAAACCACATTTCACATGGCCGGACAGGAGAATCCCTTTCCGCCTGTGCCGGGGCGCAGCGTGATCCCCCTCTGCATCGATGTGCCTGCTCGGGCAGGGGAATATTTTTCCTCTGCATCGGCATGCGCATAGAAAAAAAGAAGCCCTGCGGGATTTTCCCTCCGCAGGACCTCTCTCCATTTTACTGCCGCTGTTTTAAAAATCTTCTTCGCCCTCCTCCGGCAGCGCCCCGGAACAGCAGTCATACCAGGCAATGCCGTTTTTCTCAAAGAACCCTTTCCACTCCTCCCCCGGCTCCTCGTCCGTAAGTACCGCCGTGATCTTTCGGAAATCGCAGGTTTTCACAAAGGCGATCCGCCCAAATTTGCTGCTGTCGGCCAGCAGATACACCTGGTTTGAGCTTTCAATGATCTTTCTGCGCAGCTCCGCCTCCGCCTCGGTCTTATCGCTGATCCCCCGCTCCATGCTCAGCGCACGGCAGGAAATAAAAGCCTTGTCCACGTGGTACTGGCCCAGGTTGCTGATCGCCGTGCTCCCCATAAACGCGCAGTTTTCCGGATCCCAGTTCCCTCCGATGGAAAACAGGGAGATCTGCTTCTTGTCCGAGAGCTGGTTCATGACCTCCAGAGAATTTGTAAGGACATTCACAGGTATATCCTCCAGAAGCGGCACGATCTGCCCGCAGGTGGTGGAAAAATCAATATAAATGCAGTCGCCCTGCCGGATAAAGCAGACGGCCCGCATCGCAATGCTCCGTTTGATATCCACCATGATGTGGGAGAGGGTTTTAAAATCCGCTTTTCCGCTGACCCGGTCTTTCAGGACCGCACCCCCATAAGATTTCTCTATGATCCCGTCCGCCTCCAGTACCTTCAGATCCCGGCGGATCGTCTCAAAGCTCACCTGAAAGCGCTCCGACAGCTCCGCCACGGACACACTCTTCTTTTCCAGCAGGATATCCGTGATCTCCCTCTGGCGCTCGATCGACAACATGCTCCTATTCTCTCCTCTCTGCTTCTCTTCTGGAAAATATGCATCCACAGTAGTCCTGCCGGTAAAGGCCAAACCGTTTCGACAGCTCCACGGAGCGCTTATAGCCCTCTCTCTTTTTAAAATCCGAAGGCAGATATGCCACCCCATATTCCTCCGCCAGCCGTTCCCCGATCTCCATCAGTGCCACCGCCTTTTTGAGGGGGCTGATGGACAGCGTCGTACAGAAGTAGTCATAGCCCCCCGCCTTCGCAAGCTCCGCCGCCTTCCTGAGCCTGAGGCCGTAGCATCTCCTGCACCGCGCCCCGCCCTCGGGCGCCTCCTCCAGCCCTTTCGCCGCCTCATAGAAGGACTCTGGCTCATAGGCCCCTTTGATAAAGGTGACCGGATAAAACCGTCTCTCCTCCCTGCCCTCCGAAGCCTGTTCCGACAGCTCCCGGATCAGCCGCTCCTGTTCCGCGGCCCGCCTTTCATATTCTTCTCGGGGACTGATGTTGGGGTTATAATAAAAAACCGTGATGGAGAAGAAAGCAGACAGATATTCCAGCACATAGCTGGAGCAGGGAGCGCAGCAGCTGTGCAGGAACAGTCGGGGCACCGTCCCCTGCTCTTTCGTCTTTTCCGCCACATCCGCCAGAAGGGCCTCCAGTTCTTTCTGATAATTTCTCATAAATACCTCCTTCCCCGATCTGTCACCGTAAAACGAGATCCCGATCTGCCAGGCTTCCTTGCCGTGACAAAAAATATCCGGGCCTTACAAAGAGACGCTGCCCGGCCATTTCCGGACAGCGCCTCCTCTTTCGTATGGTTACAGGAAAACAGATTCCTGCGTGTTTACAGAAAATCCCGGATCCGTTTGCTCCGCACCGGGTTCCGAAGCTTCCGCAGCGCCTTCGCCTCGATCTGGCGGATCCGCTCCCTGGTGACGTTGAATTCCTTCCCCACCTCTTCCAGAGTCCGGGGATGTCCGTCCTCCAGGCCGAACCGCAGGACGATGACCTGCCGTTCCCGCTCCTTCAGATCCTCCAGCAGAGTGTCAATGTGCTCCCTGAGCATCACCGACTCCACGTTTCCCTCCGGGGTCACGGCATTACTGTCCGCCACGAAATCCCCCAGGTTGGAATCGTCCTCCTCGCCGATCGGCGTCTCCAGAGACGCCGGCTCACGTGCGATCTGCATGATCTCCATAACCTTTTCTTCACTGATGTCAAGGGCACTTGCAAGCTCCGGGACAGAAGGCTCATAGCCAAGCTCCAGGGTCAGCTTCCTCTGCATCTTCGACATCTTGTTGATGGTCTCCACCATATGTACCGGTACGCGGATAGTCCTGGCCTGGTCGGCCAGCGCCCTCGTCACCGACTGCCTGATCCACCACGTGGCATAGGTGCTAAGTTTGTAACCTTTTGTATAATCGAATTTTTCCACACCTTTGATGAGTCCCAGATTCCCCTCCTGCACCAAATCCAGAAAACTCATCCCACGGCCCGTATACCGCTTTGCAATGCTCACGACCAGACGGAGATTGGCCTCGATCAGCCGCTCCTTCGCCGTCTGATCCCCCTCCGCCTTCCTTTTTGCCAGCCGAAGCTCCTCCTCCGCCGTGAGGAGCGGAACCGTACCGATCTCCTTCAGATACATCCGCACGGGATCCTCGGTACCGATGCCGTCAAGAAAGTCAATGGCGTCAAGGTCGATCTCTTCTTCCTCTTCTTCATCCAGCGTAAACGCGTCATCATCCGCATCCAGGACCAGATCTTCGTCGATGGTCAGCTCGTCATTCATTATGCGCAGGACGTCGATTCCGCTGTTTTCAAGATACGTAATGATATCTTCGATCTGCTCCACCGTGAGCTCGACTCCGGCAAAGGCATCGTTGATATCATTCATGTCGAGGGTGGACTTTTTGCTTTTCCCCAGTTCCACAAGCTTTTGTAAATCTTCAGTAAACTTTCCTTTTTCCACTTGTTAACTTCCTTTCGCACACACTTATCCACGCTAATGTTATATTATACAAGCATTCGGGGCAAAAGTAAAGTTCAGATTTCATTTTTCCTTAAATTTCCGCCAGAACCCCCAGATTATGACTTTTTCGGAAGGGAATGTGTCATTTTCATGATCTGTACGGCCCGGTGCCGGTTTTCTATGATGACCTCCTTCCGTTTTCCTCCGAATTCTCCGTCCAGGACCCACTCAGTCGCCTCCTCAAACCGGAACTTCACATGGGAAGCCGTGAAATGGCGTACCAGCCTGGACCTGTGCCCGTTCTGTAAAAGGCTGGTCACCACCTCCGGAAGCTGGAGAATATTCTGGGGGTTTTCCACCAGAAGCACCTCGAAGGCGCCGTCATCCAGGCGGACGTCCTTTCCGTTTAAGCCCTTAAAGCCCGCAATCTGATTGGCATTGCTGACCATTCCCACCAGGACGTCCCCTTCATAATAATCCGTTTCCGTTTCCATGATCACATGGCTGGCCCGGATGCTGCCCAGGCTTTTCGCCGCTTCGAGAATGTAGGCCGGATGCCCGAGCACCGCCTTGATCTCTCTGGGCGTTTTATAGGGCACGTCGGTAAAGGCCCCGAAAGCGGCCACATAGGTAAAATACCGCTCGTTAAAGGTTCCGACGTCCACGGGACAGGCCGACCCCATGACTATGCTCTCCGCCGCCCGGAGCATGTTCCGGGGAATCTTGTGGCTGGCGGCAAAATCATTGGTGGTGCCCGCCGGGATATAACCGATCCTGGGCCTTCTCTCCATGCCCATGATCCCGGAGACCATTTCGTTAAGCGTCCCGTCTCCCCCGCTTCCCACAATCAGATCCATGCCCTCGCCGCGTTCCTCCACCACTCTTCTGGCGTCCAGCGTCCTCTGCGTCACATGGATCTCCACCTGATATCCGGCCTTGATAAAAATATCCAAAATGTCCATCAGCTTTGTACGGATCTGCGCTTTCCCGGAAAGGGGATTGAACACAAACAGCATTCTCCTGCCCATTCAAAAAACCTGCCCTTCATTGCCTTTCGGCATTTTCACATAGATATGATTCTACTCTTTTCCTTCATTCCCGTCAATATTTTTGCTCTTAAGTTTCCGTATCTCCCCTGCGCTTTTGTATATAACGAAAAAGCCCAGTACACACACTGGACTTTCATCGAGCGCGAGACGGGATTCGAACCCGCGACCCTCGCCTTGGCAAGGCGATACTCCACCACTGAGCCACTCGCGCTTATTTTGTTGTTGTTCGGCTTTGTCCTGCGAACAAATAGTATAATACTACGCATAGCGGTTTTTGTCAACACTTTTTTTGAATTTTATCTGCAATTTTAAAATTCAGACTTTTTCTCCTTTTTCCACATTTTGGCAGACGTCTCAAACCAAAAGGACGCTCATAAAATACCGGCCGTTCCGCCCCCCTTTTGCGGCCAGAGTCTCCTTCCTGGCAAACTCAATGTCCCGCCAGCATTCCTCCGCAGCCAGGGCCACATGAGAAAGCATGATCCCCATGTCAAGCCAGACCATCCCCTCCTTCGCCCGCAGGGGAAACGGCTCCTTCCTGGCAAATACATGGATCCGGCTCTGATATACGACGAACCGCCAGGGCTGCCGGTTGAAGGCGGAGGGCGCCAGCCTGGCCGCCTGCAGCATAAGCCGGATCTCCTCGGTGGAATCCTCCTTAAACGCACAAAGCTCCTTAAGCGGCAGCCGTTTCGCCCGAAAGGACTCCCGGTGCAGCTTCTCGTCCGGATAGCCGAAGGCCACCACCATAAGGGGCTCCATGCCCGCCGGGCCGGCAAGCCCCACAGCCTTCGCGGCGCCCTGATAGCAGGACCCCACTCCATGGCCTGTCATATAGAGCACGATCTGCTCCAGCAGATATCCGGCATTGACCATGGCCTGCTTCCCCGGCTCCGAAAAAAACACCATGTAATAAGGAGCCTTCACATGGAACATGCCTCTCACCCTGGCCTCGCCGTCCATGGCATTCACAAACTCTACCGCATAATGAACCTCCGGGGCAAAGGGCTGGAGCCCCTGCTCAAACTTCCTTAAGTTCCGGAAAAACTCCTGGGGCAGGAGCTCCATCTTATAATGCCGCACCGATTTTCTGTTGTAAACCGCTTCGTATAAGTTCATGCTCCCGCCTTACCTCCGTCAGTCACAGCATACCATATTTTTGCGATTCTGACACCGGAAAATAGAGAAAAATTTTCTTAACATTTTCATAATTTCCCCGCCCGGATGTATACGGGAAAACGCTCCGGCCCCTCTCCTCAGACCAGCAGCTCCTCAAGCTCCGAAAGAGACCTTCCGAAGGCCTTCAGGGCGGCTTCTGCCGGCTCCTTCGTCCGCATATCCACTCCTGCGTCTGCCAGAAGGTCGATGGGATCCTTGCTGCAGCCGCCTTTTAAGAAGCCCATATAAGCTTCCACGGCCTCCGGCCCGCCCGTTAAGATCCGCTCCGAAAGAGCTACTGCCGCCGAAAAGCCCGTCGCATACTGGTACACGTAGAAAGGCGTGTAAAAATGAGGGATCCTGGCCCATTCCACGGCGATCTCCTCATCGATCACGATCCCGTCCCCGAAGTAATCCCTGTTGAGCCCCCTGTAAAGCTCACAGAGCACGTCAGCCGTCAATACCTCCCCGGCCTGGCTCTTTTCATGGGCCAGCTTCTCAAACTCCGCAAACATGGTCTGCCGGAATACCGTCCCCTTAAAGCCGTCCAGGAAATGGTTGAGAATAAAAGCCCGCTCGCTCTTGTCCTTTGCCCGCTTCAGAAGATAATGGTTCAGCAGGCATTCATTGCAGGTCGACGCCACCTCCGCCACAAAGATCTTATACTGGGCATTGGAAAAGGTCTGGTTCTCGTTGGAAAACCAGGAATGCATGGCATGGCCCATCTCATGGGCCAGGGTAAACACATTGTCCAGTGTGCTCTGATAAGACATCAGGACATACGGATGGACCCCGTAAGGGCCGCTGCTGTAGGCGCCGCTGCGTTTCCCTTCATTCTCCATAAAGTCGATCCACCGGCCCTCAAGCCCCTTCCGAAAGGCCGCCAGGTATTCCTCCCCCATGGGCTTAAGAGCTTCAAGGATCAGCTCCTTCGCCTCCTCATAGGAGATGCGGAGGCTTTCGTCCGGTACGATGGGCGTGTAAAGGTCGTACATGTGGAGTTCCTCCACTCCGAGCATCCTCTTCCTTAAAGCCACGTAGCGGAACATGAGCGGCAGATACTCCCGGACCGTATCGATGAGCGTGTCATAAACCGTCTCCGGCACATTGGCGTCCGCCAGGTAATAGGCCCTTACCGAAGGAAAATTCCTGGCCTTAGCATAAAAATAAGCCTGCTTCACATTGGCCGCAAAAGCCGCCGCCAGCGTATTCTTATGGCGGCCGAAGGTCTCATGCATGGCCAAAAAAGCGTCCCGGCGCACGCTTCTCACCCGGCTCTCCAAAAACGTCACATAACGGCCGTGGGTCAGCGCCGTCTCCTTCCCCTGCTCGTTTTTCACCGCAGGGAATCTTGTGTCCGCATTGTTGAACATCCTGAAAATCCGGGAGGGACCGTCCGCCACCTCCATGGCATCGGCCAGAAGCCGCTCCACCTCCGGGCTTCTGGTATGGTCCCGTTCCCTGAGAATCACGTCCAGAACCCGCTCAAAGCTCCCGTCCCCGGCTCCCTCCTTCCGAAGCTCCGAAAGCCTCTCCTCCGGAATGGCAAGGATTTCCGAGGTCAGAAACGAAGACGCCGCCGAAGCCTCGCTGTAAAGGCCGGCCGCCCGGCCCACTAATTTCTGACAGGCCGGATCTCCGGTATCCACGTCCGCCCGCAGGTGGGCATAGCCGTAAAGCTTGTCAAGAGCCGCCCCGATTTCCTCGTCAAACCGCAGGCACCCATAAAGCGTCCCGGCCGAATCTCCAAGATGCCCCCGGAAGGCTTCATAGGAAGAAAGCTCCTCCTTCACCCGGCGAAACTCTGCCTCCCACGCCTCGTCGGACGGAAAAATGTCCTCCGTGGCCCAGGTATACTCTGCGGGCACGTCCACTCTCTTTCTGATTATATTCTCATGGTCCATAAGTTATTCCCTCCTTCTCTTTAAAAACGAAAATTTTGTTTCTGCCATGATGATCGCAGTAAAAATCAACACACACCCGGCCGTCATCCGCGCCGTCAGATATTCCCCCAGAAAGAGCATCGAAAACAGTACGCCGAACACCGATTCCAGAGAAAGGAACAGGGAGGCCGAAGTGGGCGTCGTATACTTCTGGCACACATTCTGCAAAAGAAAGGCCACCAGAGTGCTCCCAAGCCCCAGGTACAGCATGCCCGACAGATGCTTCCAGGCAAAGACCGCCTCCGGAAAGCCGCCGTCAGCGAAGGGGGCCGCTGCCCAGGAGATAAGCGCCGCCGTCCCGATCTGCAGAATGGTCAGGAGGACGGGATCATGGGTTTCCGTGTATTTGTCAATGTAAATCATGTGAAAGGCATAGCCGAAGCCGCAAACAAGGGTCAGCAGGTCGCCTATATTGACGGTCAGATCCCCCCGGAGGGACAGAAGCCCGATTCCCGCCACCGCCAAAAATGCCGCCGCCACACAGTACCTGTCCGGCTTCTTCTTATTGATCCCCCAGTGGAGAAACGGCACGATCACCACGTAAATGGTGGTGAGGAACGCATTTTTCCCGGCAGTCGTATACTGGATTCCCACTGTCTGAAAAAAATAACTGATGAACAGCCAGAACCCCAGGAAGCTCCCGCAGAACAAATCGCTCTTCGTGATCCCGGAAAGCTTTCTGCAAAATACCAGCGAAAGCCCCGCAAAAGCTATTGTAAACCGAAAGGCCAGCATATATACCGGCGGCACTGCGTCCACCGAATCCTTCACCACCACAAAGGCAAATCCCCAGATCAGCGCCGTAAAAGCCATGCCGGCATTGGCCGGCCACAGGATATTTTTCCTCTCCTTACTCACTTCCGGTTTCTTTTTCCCATTTTTCCCCATATTTATTTTTGTATTTCCCCTTGTGTTTTTTTCCATCATTCTTTTCCACATCCGTATTTAGTTCTGCGCTCTCCCGCAAATTCCTTTCCGCCTGCGCATATCCGATTATAGCCTTCTCCTCATCTCCTTGTCAACACTTCCGGTCAGATACGGCCTTCCCAGGACCCTTCTTTCGTGCTACACTAAGATTAAAATTCCCGCGCGCCCCTGTTGGCCGCCAGACGGAGGAACCGCCATGCCCCATTACATTTGCCATACTCTGACACAGACTGCGATCGACCAGATCCGGCTGCTCCACGCCGCCTGCCAGGACCAGGTCCCCGGCCCCGCCCTTCTCGGTCTCCTTCTCCCGGAGGCAGACGTCAAAGAAGAAGATACCTTTTATGCCCTCCATTATATGGAAGAAACCCTCGTCAGCTTCCTCTCCTGCTTCTGTCCGGACGGAAAAACCTGCGAGATTTCCGGCTTCACCGCCCCCGCTTTTCGAAACCGCGGGTTCTATTCCCGTCTGTTAAGGGCAGCAAAAAAAGAGGCGGGGCGCCTCTTTGGAACAGCTGTGTTCCAATTTCAGTGCCTCGCCTCCGATCCGGATACGGCCGCCTTCTGCAAGGCTCATGGCCTTGTGTTTTCCCATTCGGAATGCATCATGAAGCGAAAACCGCCGTTTCCTTCCCTGTGCGCCCTTCCCTCCGCCGTACGCCTCTGCCCTTCCACTGAAAGGAAAACCCTGGCAAAGCTTCACGAAAGCGCCTTTGGCTGCCCGGCGTCATTTTCCATAAATTATGTGGATACCGTTCTGGCAGACCCGGATACCGTCTCCATACTGATCCTTACAGACGGGAAAACGGTCGGACTGATGCATCTCACCTTTTTCAAGGCCCCGGACGGCCAGACTGCAGAACAAAGGGGGCAGACCGTTTACCTGATGGGCCTCGGCATCCTCCCGGCCTTCCGAAGAAGAGGCTTCGCCGAAGCCGCCCTGCGCACCGTCTTCTCCCGGCTCCCGGAAGGCTCCGAGCTTGCGCTCCAGGTCTCCACCTTAAACGCGGCCGCCTTCCGGCTCTACGAAAAGCTTGCATTTGAAGCTGCCTCCCGGCTGGATTACTATACCAGCTCCCGCCTCAATGGCTCCTGATGCCGCTCAAAACAGATGCATCGCTTCATACAGCCTTCTGAATCTTTCATATTTCCGCTGGTAATAATCCCGTTTGGAAGCGTCCGGCCGGAACACCTTTGCGGTTTTGACCACCCGCCTTACGGCCTCCTCCATGGAACCATAAGCCCCGTCGGCCACGGCGGCCAAAAGCATGCAGCCCAGCGTCCCCGTCTCCTCCGACTGTACCGTCACCACTTCCATTCCGAAAAGATCCGCCCGAAGCTGAAGCGTCACGTCCGACCTGGCCCCGCCTCCGGTGCAGATCATCCTCCTGACCGCTACTCCCAGCCTTTTCACCAGATCATAGGACAGCTTCATCTGAAACGCCATCCCCTCAAGAACTGCCAGATAGATTTCCTCCGGCTTCGTGTGGATCGTAAGCCCGGTCACGGTCCCGGAAACCCTGCAGTTAATATCCGGGTTTCCCGACGAACCAAATTGGGGAAGCACCAGTACCTCCGTGGAAAGGCCCCGAATCCGTTTCTCCATATGGGCAAAAAAATTCTCTCCCCGTTCCTCACACTCTTTTGCAATCCCGTTCAGGATGGTATCTCTGCACCAGTTTTTGAGAACGCCGCAGGTGGTCACCTCCAGGCTGGTCAGATAATGATTTCCCAGCACATAGGGCACGCAGGTAAAATCGTGGTCGATCATGTACTGAGGGTCCCCCATGTCTGGAAGCATGAGAAACATAAATTCACAGGTGCCCATGCCGCATTCCCCCACATGAGGGTCCTTCAGCCCGCTCCCAAAGGCGGCGCAGCTCTGGTCATGCCCTCCCACAACCACCTTCATCGCTGCCGGCAGATGAAGCTTCTCCGCCATTTCCTCTGTAATGGTTCCGATCACGGTCCCGGCCGGCTTCGGCTCCGACAGCTTTTCCGGGACAATGCCCGCCAGCCCTAAAAGCTCCCGGTTCCATTCCTTCCGGCGGATGTCAAAGGCCATGCTCCTGGAGGCGGAGGAGTGGCTCACCACCCGCTTTCCGGTCAGCAGATAGCCCACATAATCCTCATAGAAAAAGATATGGGCCGCCTTCTTAACAGCCTCCGTATTCCGGTTCATCCAGATATATTTGGGAAGCCCGTACATCTCGCTGGCCGGAAGCCCCGTAATCTCCATGATCCGTTCGCTCCCCAGGGTTCGGATCAGCTCCCTGCACTCCTCTCCCCCGCGCCGGTCACCGGTCACCATGGACCGGCAAAGGCTTTTTCCTCTTTCGTCCAGGCAGACGACAGATTCCCCCAGGGACGCTGCCGCCATGGCCAAAATCTCCTCCGGACAGCCTTCCCCCGCCGCCTTCAACACCTTCAAAACCTTCTCCCGCACCTCGTCCGGATCAATCTCCCGATACCCGTCTTCTCCATACTCCCGGTATGTCTCGGCCGCCTGGAAGATCACTCTGCCCCCCGCATCATAAACCACAATCTTGCATCCGCTGGTTCCCACGTCCAGTCCCGCATAAGCCATGTCGTCCCCTCCTGTCGCTTCTTCTGTTTTTCTCTATAGTAGCATCCTGCAAGGCCGGTTGGCAAGACGCTTCGGCAATTTGCCGCAGACCTTCCCCGGAACGGATCCGATAAAAAACAGATCCGGCGTCCGCATCAGGCGGGGCCGAATCTGTATAAGCCGTTTTCCCGTTCTATCTCTGTACCCAGATCTCTCTGTAAGACACGCCGTTTTGCACGGCACGGCCATGATCTGCATAAAAAACGTCGATCTGTCTCGGATTCCCGCCGGCAAACCCGCCGGTATCCTCCGCTACGTATACGCTGTCCATGCCTGCGATCCTGACTCTTGTCCCATAAGGGATCAGCCAGGGAGCCACTGCGATGGTACGTCCCTCTGCAGGCACTGCGCCCGTAGAAGTCATCCCGCCCCAGGAGCCATTGCAGCAGGAGCCTCCGCAGTAACTGGTGATTCTGAACTCACCCAGAGACGCCCAGAAAGAACCTGCAGCACCCTGGGGGGCAGGCGCAGTCCTTGGCTGGATGACCACCTGCAGTGCTTCAATGGCGCCTCCTCCTCCGGAGGTTCCGGCCGCCTGTCCGTTTTTCGCCCAGCCGAGCCATCCAAGCTTCGGTACCGAAACCCGGTAATAAACGTCATTATATGCCGCCAGCTCTCCTGTCAGACGAATCTCCACGGCCTCCAGCCCTTTTCCGCTCCCCGGCTTTCCGCTGTAAGCGCCGTCTGTGATCTCACTGCCCCAGCCGGCTCCTGCACCGGCCGTTTTGTAAGTGACCGAGCCTTCATACCGCCCGTTCCCCGATTCGATCTGCATCCGGACCGCTTCCAGGATTTTTCCTTTCCCGGGGCTTCCGACAATCCCGCCGTTTTCCGCATACAGCGTTCCGCCCTGTCCGCCTGCTTCTGCCGAAACTACAAGTGCGCCGATTTTTTCCTGCTCCAGGGAAGCCGGCTTATCCTGTGGATAGCCGGCGCTCCCCCTGGGAAGGATCCGGATCTCCAGAGACTCGATGGCTTTATGGCAGCCGACGGTTCCGGCAGTTTCTCCGTTCCTCGCCCATCCGAGAGTCCCCCAGGAGGCACAATGCACCCGGTACCAGACGTCATATCTTTCCGCCATTTCTCCGGTAAGGCGGATCCGGACCGCCCCCAGCCGTTTTCCCTGTCCGGTGGTTCCGGCTATGGCCCCGTCCTGCTGCCATTCCATCCAGCCGTAGCTTTGGGCATGGGCCTGATAGGAAATGGAGCCTGCAATCTCCCGGCCGCTTCCGTCTCTGGGATTTTCCAGATAGATGCGGAATGCCTCCATCCGCTTGGATCTTCCCTGCGTTCCGCTCACCTGCCCGTCCGCTGCCGCATCCAGCCAGCCATAGCTTTGAACATGAGAGGCATAGGTCACGGTTCCCTTTCTGGTGGGAGAAAGAAAGCTCCTGCCGGACTGGGCCGGCGCATCCGGGCTTCCCTTCTTTACCAGGAGGAGCCTGATCGCCTCTATGGACTTTCCATAACCTTCACTTCCGGCCCGCTCTCCGTTTTTTGCCCATCCAAGGTCGCCGAAGCCTGCCGAATGAGCCTGATAATAAATATCATACTCTTTTGCAAGCTCTCCCGTCAGGGAAATTTCTATGGCCTCCAGGCGTTTGGCCCCGCCTGACGTACCGGCCGTTTCTCCGTCGGATACAGGCTCCAGCCAGCCATAGCTCTGGCAGTGGGCACGGTATGTAATCGCTCCCTGTACAGGCTCGGCAATGGCCCCCGGCTCTCCGCTTTCTTTCACAATCCTGATATTCAGGGCCTCCAGGCGCTTACGCTGTCCTGTAGTCCCGGCCCATTCACCTTCAGAGGCCCAATCCATCCAGCCATAGCTCTGGGCATGGGCCTGATACCAAACCCGGTAAACCGGCTCCTGCGTCTCTCCGGCCGCCTGATAAGCCTCCGGGAATGCTTCTTCGACTTCTTCCAAAGCTTCCCCGGTCCGGTCTGCGGACGATTCCTCCGGGAGCTCTTCTTCGCCTTTCTCCCAGGTCTCCCCGGTCCGGTCTGCAGACGATTCCTCCGGGGGCCCTTCTTCACTTTCCTCCCAAATCTCTTCGGTCCGGTCTGCGGACGATTCCTCCTGGGACTCTTCTTTGCTTTCCTCCCAAATCTCCCCGGTCCGGTCCGCAGACGATTCCTCCCGGAGTTCTTCCCTGCTTTCTTCCTGACCATAAACCGGAACAGAACTGCAGAACAAAAGAACTGCAAAAAAAATAAGGGAGGCCCTTTTTCTTGCTGTAGTTCTTCGCTTTCTCATCCATTCCTCCTTCTTTTTTTTATCGATTCCGGTTTGATTATATCCCTCCCCCCTGTCTTTTGTCAATATTTTTGTAATATTTTTAAATTATTTCTTAATTATTTCGTTATATTTTCCTAATATTTTACAGGTTTTGCGATTTTTTCCAGCCTGTGCAGCCCAAATAGAACGACAGCCTGTTATTGACTGCCGCCCTTTGCCAGCCATCGCCCCAGCACCTCGCTGATCACCTCCGGCTTCAGCGGCTTCGCCATGTGCTCGTTCATTCCCGCATCCCTGGATGCCTGCACATCCTCCGCAAAAGCGTTGGCCGTCATGGCGATAATGGGAATTTCTTTGGCATCCGGCCGTTCCAGGCTCCGTATGGCCCTGGCCGCCTCATGGCCGTCCATAACAGGCATCATAATATCCATGAAAATGATCTGATAGGTGCCCGGAGCCGACTCCCGGAACATTTCCACCGCTTCCCGGCCATTCTCCGCCATGGCAGCCTCCAGCCCGTTTTCCTCCATCATATACTCTGCGATCTCCCGGTTCAGCTCATTGTCCTCCACGATCAGGGCCCGTTTTCCCCGGATCCCGTCCGGATCCGTCTTTTCCTCTTCCTCCGGCTCCGTCAGGTCCGCAATCTCCAGAGGAAGCACTACCGTAACGACGCTTCCCTTCCCGACCTCGCTCTTCACGTCTATGGTCCCGCCCATGCCGTCCACCAGCTTCCTGGTAATCGCCATGCCAAGCCCCGTCCCCTGGTAATCCGTCCTGGCGCCGGCCGCCTCCTGAGTAAAAGGCTCAAAAATATGCTCCAGAAACGCCTCGCTCATTCCGACGCCCGTATCAGAAATTTCAAAACAGATCTGCACGGTTTTGCCGCATGCAAAATCTGCGCCGTCAAAAGGGGCGCCGTTAACCTCCGTCCTTTCATCCGCAGAAATTTCACGGCACGAAAGACGGACGCTTCCCGCCGGCTTATTGAATTTCACGGCATTGCCGGCAATATGGACCAGCACCTGCTTAATATGAAGAGGGCTTCCCACGACAAAAGGATGGGGAAGCGCCCCCGGCTTTTCATAATCCGCAGTTAATCTGACATTTTTTGCCCGCGCCTGCCCGCCTGCGATTGTCACGCAGTTGTCCAAAAGCTCACGCAGATCAAAGGCTTCCCGGACAGGCTCCAGGTTTTCGCTTTCCAGTTTATTGATATCCAGCACGTCGTTGACCAAAGACAGAAGACGCTCCGCCGACGTCCGGATCTTCCTCCGGCAGTCCTCCTGGCGTTCGGCGTCCTCCGGATTTTTCTCCGCAATGCTGAGCATCCCCATAATCCCGTTGATCGGCGTCCGCATATCATGAGACATATGAGAAAGGAATTCGGTCTTGGCCCGGTTCGCCTTCTCCGCCTCCCGCATGGCCGTCTGCAGCTCTCCGTTCTTCTTCTTTAACAGAAGATACGACTTCCTGCGCATACGGGAAACAAAACCGACAAACACCAGGACCAGCCCCGCAAGAATCAGCACGTCCTTCGTCTGATACAGGTAATCCTGCAGATCATAATCACTGTAAGAAATATTCATATACTGGTTGATGATGTCCTCCTTCTCTTCCTCCGACACCATCCTGATCGCCTTGTTCATCACGCCGAACAGCACCGGATCCGTTTCCCCGGAGGCCGCCAGCACGCTTCCCGACTGATACCGGTAATTTCCCCACTCAATCAGATCAGAAAAACGCTCGTTCTTGGAATAATAATTATATTCAATCGTATTTAACAGTGTAACATCCGCTTTTCCGGCCTTCAGGGCGCACAGGCAGTCCTTTGCGCTGTCGCGGTAGATCACCTCTCCGTCAAATTCCATGTCCTCAGCCCAGTACGCCCGTCCTCTGGTCAGCACCATGACCGGTTCCTCTTCCGAAAGCACATAGTCGTTCCTAGACACAATTGCGGCATTATAGGGCATAAAGGAACTGGTAAGCATAAGGTCATCATTATCCGAAAACCGCATGCTGCTGGCTCCCACATAGAAATCCATACTCCCCTCCAGCAAAAGCTCCCTCCAGTACTCGCTCCGCTCCAGCGGGAGAAACTCCATGGGGATCCCGCTTCTTTCCGAAGCCACCTGAAGGATCCGGATATAGATCCCGTCATTCTCTCCTTTTTCATTAATGAATGCCAGCGGCCTGGTGTCTTTATAAAAACCGATCGTCACCGCCTCCATGCCCTCGATCAATTTCCGCTCCTCGGCCGCAAAATTTTCCCGCCTGTCTCCGTAGTAACGGCTGGTAAGCTCCTGATCCAGGGCAGAGCTGTCCATATTGACCGCCTCAATTCCCCGGTTCAGCTCCGAAAGCAGCTCCTCGTTGCCCTTCCAGGTAATGTAATAATAGGGAGCATAGGCAAATTTTCCCACCAGGCACTGGCCTTCCCGCACCTCCGTTAAGGTATGGACTCCGATATCGACCTCTCCTCCCTCAAGTCCTTCCTGCAGCTCCTTCGTGCTTTCATATTCCCGCACATCCGGGACCTCGATCCCGTTCCTGGATAAATACTCCAGAAATTCCGGCCTCCGGACATAGCTTTCCACCACGCCGAATTTCAGATCCTTCATATGCTCAAAATCCTCGAAAGCAATGCCGCTGCCCTCCTCCACAAACAGGCACCCATAGGTATAGCCGCTTGCCAGGGCCGCATAATCAAAAATCTCGGCCCGTTCCCTGGAGTACTGTGCAGATCCCACCAGATCGACCTCCCTGGCCTCCAGCTTTGAAAGCGCCTCGTCCCAGCTCTCACAGTCCACATATTCGACCTTCCAGCCCGTATAAGTGCAAAGCTCTTTCAGATAGGCCACGTCCACGCCGTCATAGCCCGCCGTCTCCGAATAGGTATGATATCCCTGCATCGGAAAAAACGCCACCCGTACCGTGCGCGCTTCCCTTGCCCTGGCCGCTGCAGGCAGGACCGCCGCCAAAAGCACTGCCGCCAAAAAAAACGCCAGTCCTCTCCTCATCGTTTTCTTCCCTCGCATCTTTTCCATGATCCCTTCACCCCGCCGCATCCTTCCATGACTGTTCCATGGTTTTGGCCTTCTTCAGGAAGGCCGACGTTTTTATTGTACCAAACATCCGATTCCGGTGTAAAGTCCTTCTCGTTCTTTTTACTGCCGGAATGCAGGGCAGGCATAACAAAACCGCCGTTCCGGCAGGCCGGAAACGGCGGTGCATATGTTTAAAAGCTTCAGTCAGGCATGAACCGCCCGGTATACGGCCCGCTTCATACGGCCATACACCTCATTCAGGCTACAGAACTTGTCAGCATAGACGATGACCATCCCTTCTGCGCTCCTCGGCGGAATGGGAGTCAGGGGCCACATATGCCGGAGGATGATGTTCTGCTCCTGCGGCGTCAGGTCAAAATGCTTCCTTGCGTTGTTCATGGCCACCCGGGGATGGGTAAAGCCGTGAATGTGATTCCCGGCCGTATGCCAGTCATAGAGGAACAAGTCGTGAAGCAGCCCTGCCCTGGCCGCCGCCACATAATCCAAAGAACGCTTCCTGCAGATGCAGTAGCTCAAATAGGACACCTGAATGCAGTGGGCCTTCGTGGTGGTGTTCCCATGCTGGATATAACGGTCCATGGACTGAAAGACCGGGCTCTCCATGATGTCCCGCACGCAGGCCATGTATTCCGGATCCCGTTCGTATTCCTTCTTTGCTGCCCAGGCGGCGTCTTCCAGCCATTCTATGGTCTTCTCCCGCGCCTCGCCATGCAAAAACGCCGGCCGGCGCCGTCTCTCCGCCCTATAAGACATTGTAAAGCTCCTCGTACTTCTTCGCCGAGCTGACCCAGGAGAAATCTCTGGACATGCCTCTGTCGATAATCTTATTCCACTCCCGCTTCCGGTTATAATACACGTCCTTCGCATAGAGAATGCTGCCCAGCATCTCATGGGCATTATAATTGGTGAAAGAGAAACCGGTCCCGGCGTTTTCGTATTCATTGTAAGGCTCTACGGTATCCTTAAGGCCTCCGGTCTCCCGGACAATGGGAACTGTCCCATAGCGGAGACTGATAATCTGGCTTAAGCCGCAGGGCTCGAACAGGCTGGGCATCAGAAAAGCGTCACAGCCTGCATAAATCTTATGGGACATGGCGTCGGAATAATAAATATTCGCCGACACGCTGTCCCCGTATTTCCAGTCGTAATGGCGGAACATGTTTTCATATTTCTCGTCTCCGGTCCCCAGGACCACAAGCTGCAGCTCGTCGGAACAGATCTGCTCGATGACACACTGCACCAGATCCAGCCCCTTTTGATCCGTCAGCCTGGAAACGATGCCGATCATGAACTTCTTGGGATTGACCTCCAGCCCCAGCTCCTTCTGGAGGGCGGTCTTGTTCTTCACCTTCTCCTTGCGGAAGGTCCTGGCATCATAATTCGCCGCAAGGAAAGCATCCTCCGCAGGATCCCATTCTTTATAATCAATGCCGTTCACGATTCCCCAAAGGTCATGGCTCCTGGCAAGCATCAGGCCGTCCAGCCCCTCGCCGTGGAAAGGCATTTTAATCTCCTGGGCATAAGTATTGCTGACGGTCGTCACCTTGTCTGCATAGACGATGCCGCCCTTTAACATGTTTCCGTTTTTATAAGACTCCAGCTTATCCGGCGTAAAATAATAATCGGAAAGCTCCGAAATCCGCTGAATGACCTCCACGCTCCAGACGCCCTGGAATTTCAGATTGTGGATCGTCATCACGGACCTGATCCCCCGGTAGAAGGGATTATCCGCAAATTTATCCTTCAAATGGA
>CATJIW010000096.1 GCA_949740745.1 uncultured Lachnospiraceae bacterium
GGTTCCGACTTCAACGGTGCGAATGGTTGCGTTGAATTTCTGTAATTTCTTTGTAAACGGCATTTCCTACTCGCCTCCTTAAAATTTTCTGATAAAGTAGCTTCTCAAGTAATAGGAAACGTCAGGACGCTTCCCATGGATTCCCGGCCTCTCTCCCTATCAGAGCGGCCGGGAATAAAAATTATGTAAGTATGTGATGAAAATATCCTGCCCAGCAAATTTCCCTTTTCCCGGGCGATATACTCGGAACATGCGCTTTGGCGCCTGCTTGCGCAGGCGGGGCCGCTTGCGTGTCCTGCGCATGTTCCTCGTTAAGCTTCCGCAGGAATCAAATGTCCGCCGGAGTCGATAAACTCAGGAAATGCGCTCTGCCGTCTGCCTGCGCATCCGGAACCGGCTTACGCCGGTTGCACATTTCCTTCGGTAAGCCCCGGCGGTGCCCGGCAAATGTCCGCTGACGCGGCCGCTTGCCGGTCTACCTTTGGGGCTTACATCATGGGCTCAAGGTTGAGGGCGGGATGGCCTTTTTCCGTGAGGAAGTTTAATAAGGTCTCAGGATCCTCTGCGATGGACTCGTCGCCTACCATGTCGGTGAAGTTGTCGATTCCGTAGAGTTCTTTCGCCGTCGCGTTGAGTCTCTCGGCGACCTGCTCCTTCAGATCCTTGGGCATCCACACGATTCTCTCGATGCCGCCCTCGGCCTTCATGAACTTCTTGGAAGCGATGAAGTGCTTGCCGTGGCCCATGAAGCCAGGGGTCTGCACGCCGCCGCCGGTCATGGAAGCCAGCTCAGGGAAGGTCATGCCCAGAGGGGTCATGCCCGCATACTCACGGTTGGCGATGATCACGCCGTTGGACATGGGCTCGATGCCGCAGATGCACTCGAAGCATCCGCAGGAGGTCATGGGCTTCTCCATGATGGAGTAGAGGGATACATCCTCCAGAGCGCCGTTGGAGAATTTCTTCACGGCTTCGTTGACGTCCTCATATTCGCCGATCCTGTCGTCAATGACTCTCTCCTTGGTGATCACCTGGCAGGGGCCGGTGGGCTCCAGCTCGTTGGTCGCCTTGGCATCTAACCAGGAAACCGCTCCGCAAAGGCCAAGACGCTCCGGCGTAACCACGCACACGTGGCTGGGGGAGAATGCCTGGCACATAATGCAGCTGTAGTAAACGTCCACGGACTCATCCGTCAGGGATTTCAGTCTGTCGTCACGCTTGTCAAAGGCAGGGATCGCAATCTCATGGCGAAGCTTTCCGACCAGCTCGGGATCGGTAATGATCTTCACCTGGCAGCGGTCCACAACGGCGTCATAATCGTTCTTCACCTTTGCGTAAAGCACTTCGCCGATGTGTTTTGCGCGGAAGCCGGCATCATAAGCCGCGTCGCTGATACGGACGCGGATCATGTCGCGCTGTCCCGTATGCATCACGCCCTCAACACAGTTCAGATAGCTGTGGAACTTACGCTCGAACACGGACTCGAAGTCGGTCTGCATATTCTTTCCGGCCACCTCTACGATGTAGGCGATGCTGTGCTTGCTGCCCTTCTCGAAGGTGTCGAAATCCGGTCCGATCAGCTCGATCTTGTGATCCTCGACCTCGGTCATCTCCTTGGACTGCACCAGCTCGAAGCAGTCAACTCTGGAACCGTCGAATTCCACCTGCATCTGCTTCTTGCGGACGATCTCGCCCTCGAACGCGGAAGCGAAAGCCACGGGAATGTCGATGTTGGTAATCTTGATCTTGATATCGCGGGCTTCCAGGGATGTGGCGTTGAACTTATCCACGTCAGGCTGCACGATCAGGCTCTTCGGAACCTTGATGTTGACGGCCTTGGAGGTCTCCACGTCGTTGGTAACGACCGGGAAGCCAAGAGCGATAGCGCCTGCGCCGCAGGCAACCACAACAGGATTCAGAGCGCCGAGGGCGTTGACGAATGCAGGCACACGCTCGAAGGTGTACTTCATAAGTCCTGCCGCGTCGCCGGGCTCCACGTTGCCGAAGATCAGGGCGGCTCTCACTGCCACGGAAACCACATGAAGCACGGAAGTCACATCCTTGCCCAGCGGGATCACACGCACGTTTGCGCCCATGTTTACATTTTTCTCTACGCACTGGTCGATCACGTCGCCCACCAGGGTCACCAGGATACCCTGTGCCTGATAGCTCTTCACCAGAGCGGCGGCCTCGTCAGCCGTGGGAGCCTTCCCAAGGATAACGGCCACGCCGGGGATATCGCCGGTTACCAGCGGCACGCCCAGCTCACGGATCACGGCATCGGAGAGATGTCCGGAACA
>CATJIW010000097.1 GCA_949740745.1 uncultured Lachnospiraceae bacterium
ACCGATAATACCGTTTCATTTCCTCCTCAAACTGGGCATTCGGCTCCACATAGAGAAGCTCGCCTCTGGTCAGGAGGGTAAGTACCGGGGCGCCCTGCCTGTTGGAAGTAAAATCCCGCACCGCGCGTCCCGTCTGCATCCGGCGTCCCCGCTCCACCTCCTCGATCTCCGCCCTGGAGCCCCGATAGAGCTCCTTGCGCTTTTCCTTGCGGATAATCTTGGAAATGGTCAGGTCGCCGTTCACATATTCGTATTCATATTCTATCTTCCAGCTCCGAAACACGAAGAAGCCGCCGACAGCCAGGACGATGGTCGGAATCAGCATGATCGCCGCAAAAAAGAACGCATCGGCAAAAAACACGATCACCGCCGAGGTAACGACTGCCTTGATCAGCTGCTGTTTCCTGCCTGGTATATGCGGCACGCACCATTCAAACACCACGTCTTTCATACTGTCTCCTCCATGATCTGCTGCAGCTTAAACTGGATTCCTTCGTACTGTTTCAGAGTTCCGGGAATGGGAAGTCCCGCATTCATCAGGACCGCGCCGGAATAGCGCCTTCCTTCATTCCCCTTTATTTCATAAAACGCTTTTTTCTTCAGGCCCTTGAGCTTCAGGTAAAGCTGCCCGTCGTTGCCTTCCGTGTCCGTCAAAACCAGGCTCACGAGCGCCTGCGTCTTATCCGCCGACACGTGCTGCCACGCCGTCACATAATGATTCTCAAAGGGGCTTGTCAGCCGGTAATAATCTCCGTCGGCGATGAGGCCGTAGTTTTCTTTATACGCCTCCACCTGCTTCCTGCAAAGCTCCTTCTCCTCCCGGTCAAGAACCGTGGAGTTAAGCTCATAGCCCAACACTCCGCCCGATGCCACGATTCCTCTGGTATGAAGGCTCACGGTCCGCCCCGTCTGATGGTTGGGGCAGATGGAGACGTGGGCCTCCAGGCTGCTGATGGGATAGACGAAGGAGGTCCCGTACTGGATCTTCAGCCGGTTGACGGCATCGGTGTTGTCACTGCACCAGATCTGCGGCTGGTAATAAAGCATGGCCGGATCAAACCGTCCGCCTCCGCCGCTGCACCCGCAGAAAAGCACGTCCGGGTGGGTTAAGACCACCTCGTCCATGATCCGGTACAGCCCCAGCATGTAGCGGTGCATCACCTCGCCCTGTCTTTCCTTATCCGTCTGCCCGGACCATACGTCCGTAATATTCCGGTTCAGATCCCACTTGATATACTCAATGCGGGCTTCGTCCAAAATCCGGTTTAATGAGTCAATGATATAATCGCAGACGTCTTTTCTGGAAAGATCCAGGACCAGCTGATACCGCCCCCTGGTGGCCGGGCGTCCCTTGATGCCCAGATGCCAGTCCGGATGCTCTCTGAACAGGTCGCTGTCTTCAGAAACCATCTCCGGCTCCACCCAGAGCCCGAACTTAAGTCCCATCTCATGAATCTGGTCCGAAAGGCCCGAAAGCCCTCCCTTCAGCTTGTGACGATTCACCTTCCAGTCACCCAGGCCCGAACAGTCGTCGTCCCGTTTGCCGAACCAGCCGTCGTCCAGCACGAAAAGCTCCACGCCCATGTCCAGGGACTCCCTGGCGATGTTAAGCAGCTTTTCTTCGTCAAAGTCGAAATAGGCTGCCTCCCAGCTGTTGATCACGATGGGCCTCGGAAGCTTCAGATAGGGGGAAGTCCCCAGGTTTTCCCGGTAAAGCCTGTGGTAAATATGGCTTAGGCCCGTCAGGCCCTTCCCGGAATAAGCAAGCACCGCCTCCGGAGAGAAAAAGCTTTCCCCGGCTTCCAGCCGGAACTCAAAATTCGTCGGATGGATGCCCATGTTGAGCCTGAGCTGCCGGTACTGGTCCCGCTCCGCCTCGGCCAGGAAATTGCCGCTGTAGATAAAGGAACAGCCGTAGCAGCGTCCCCGGTCCTCGTCGGCAGTCTTTTCACACAGGATCACAAAGGGATTGTGCTGGTGGGAGGAGGAGCCTCTGGTGCTCCCCACCGACTGGACACCGTTTCGGATGGCCGACCTGGAAGGGTGCCGCTCCATCATATGACGCCCGTCCAGGGTAATCCAGTCATAATTGGCCTCTTTAAAATCCAGAGTGACGGACATCAGCTTTTCCAGCCGGATGGGGCCGTCCCCCTCGTTCACCACCTGCACCGCCCTCGTGATCACGTTCTTTTCTTCAAATACACCGTAGTACAGGATTACGCACACGCCGGAAGCGGCGTCCTTTAAACGGATCTCCAGCGTATCCGTCCCCTCTTCCTCCAGCGCTCTCACCGAAGGCATTCCGGGAACCTTGTATTTACCGCTGTAAATCGCATGTCCCGCCGCCTTTCCCGCAAAAATACGGCTTCCGTCTGCGTTCCTCACTCCGATGCTCTCCACCCGGTAGTCACCGCTGTCCGAGGTGGAAAATTCCTGCGGAAGGAAATCCAGTGAAAACGTCCTGTCGTTTCCCGCTTCGTGAGGATTTGGTGAAAACCCCCTGTCCCGAAGCTCGATCAGATAGCTCAGGTCCTCATCGGGAATGCGGTCCCCATAATACAAATGCAGCAAATCTCCGTATTTACTGATAGCTATCAGATAAGAGCTGTCCCTGGTGTCAAGTCTGAATGTTTTGCTGTGTTCATAAAAGGTAATCGACATAAAACTCTGGTTTCCTTTCTGTGAAAAATTCCTGTTTCTTCTTTATTTTCCTCCTGTCATGGCCACACCCTCGATGAACTGCTTCTGGAAGAACAGATACAGGACAACCATGGGGATCATGGCGAGCAGGGAGCCTGCCATCATGACCGGGAAGTTGGTGGAAAACTGTCCTCTTAAGGTTGCAAGGCCGGAGGACAGAGTCATCATCTTAAGGTCCGTGTTAACGATAAGGGGCCACATCAGGTCGCCGTAAGCGAACACTGCCGTGAACACCGCCAGGGCCGCCATGGACGCTTTGGTCAGAGGCGCCATGATCTTATAGAAGGTCTGCCACTGGGTACAGC
>CATJIW010000098.1 GCA_949740745.1 uncultured Lachnospiraceae bacterium
AATCCTTATTGGAGGTATTGCGATGAAAGAATTAGTTGAAGTAATTGCAAAGGCTCTGGTGGATCATCCGGATTCCGTTTCCGTGACGGAGAAGGAAGACGGAAAGGAAACCGTCCTTGAGCTCAACGTGGACCCTTCCGATATGGGAAAGGTCATCGGAAAGCAGGGAAGGATCGCAAAGGCGATCCGCAGCGTGGTAAAGGCTGCGGCGTCCAGAGAAGACAAGAAAGCGATTCTGGAGATTCAGTAAGGGGTTATAAAGGGGTGAAAAAAAGAGGTCCTTGGGGCCTCTTTTTACACAGTGAGAGACGGCTTCGGGCATCCGGAGCCGCAGGAGATATGAGAAATCTGGAGGAATGTATGGTATCAGAGTTTCGCGTGGGCGTGATCTCGTCCACCCACGGCATCCGCGGGGAGGTCAAGGTGTTTCCGACTACCGACGATCCGGCCCGTTTTCTGGAGCTGAAGCAGGTGACGCTTGTCGCAAAGCGGGAGAGGCAGACGCTGGAAATTGAAAGGGTCCGGTTTTTCAGGCAGTTCGTGATCGTGAAATTCAAAGGCATCGACAATATCAATGACATAGAGCGGCATAAGGGCGCGGAGCTCTGGATCGGCAGGGAGCAGGCGGTCCCCCTGGAAGAAGGAGAATATTTTATTGCGGATCTGATCGGGCTCGCAGTGATGACAGACGAGGGAGAGAGGCTCGGAACTTTGCAGGAGGTGATCCGGACCGGCGCCAACGACGTTTATGAGGTGCTTATGGAAAACGGAAAGACGGTCCTTCTTCCCGTCATCGGCGAATGCGTGCTGGATGTGGACCTGGAAAAGGGAGAGGTCCTGGTCCATGTGCTGGACGGGCTTCTGGAGCTTTGACGGAGGATTGCTATGAAATGTCATATACTGACCCTGTTTCCGGACATGGTCCTTGAGGGCCTTCGTACCAGTATACTGGGACGGGCCGAGGAAAAGGGGCTCCTGTCCCTTCACGGAGTCAATATCCGGGATTTCGCAGAAAATAAACATAACCGGGTGGATGACGCCCCTTATGGCGGCGGGGCCGGGCTGGTCATGCAGCCGGGGCCGGTTTACAGCGCCTGGAGGTCGGTGGCGGAGACCTGTGAGAGACAGCCGCGGGTGATCTATCTGACGCCCCAGGGCCGGGTCTTCAATCAGGAGATCGCCGGGGAGCTTGCCGAAGAGGAAGAGCTGATCTTTCTCTGCGGCCATTACGAGGGCATTGACGAGCGGGTGCTGGAGCTGATCGTGACGGATTACCTGTCCATCGGGGATTACGTGCTGACCGGAGGGGAGCTGGCGGCCATGGTGGTCATCGACAGCGTTGCCAGGCTGGTGCCGGGGGTCCTCCACAATGACGCTTCGGCCGAGATTGAGACCTTTTCGGACAGCCTCCTGGAATATCCCCAGTATACCAGGCCGGAGGAGTTCATGGGAAAAAAGGTGCCGGAGGTCCTGCTTTCCGGCCATCATGGAAACGTGGATAAATGGAGGCGGGAGCAGTCGGTCCTGCGCACGGCCAGATCGAGGCCGGATCTTCTGAAAAAGGCGGCTCTCACGGAGGCGGAACAGGAGCTGGCAGAAAAAGAGCTCCGGAAAACACTTGATTTTCACGGGGAAATGTGATAGAGTGAAACAGTTGTGAAAGATAAGAGATGGTCCGCTGTTGCCGACGGCATTAAGAACATCCAACGATCATAAGGAGGTTCAGCAAATGAACGAGATTATCAGAGCCATTGAGGCAGAACAGATGAAGGAGTCCGTAGACGCATTCCGCGTGGGCGACACCGTAAGAGTCCATAACAAGATCAAAGAGGGAGCCCGCGAGAGGATCCAGATTTTTGAGGGAACCGTGATCAAGAGACAGAACGGCGGAGCGAAGGAAACCTTTACCGTCCGGAAGAATTCCAACGGAATCGGCGTGGAGAAGACCTGGCCGGTGCATTCTCCTTTCGTAGAGAAGATCGAAGTGGTGAGAAGAGGAAAGGTCAGAAGGGCGAAGCTGTTCTACTTAAGAGACAGGGTAGGCAAGGCTGCCAAGGTCAAAGAGCTGAAGAAATAATTGGCTGACGAAATGTGTATCATGGGACTTGAGGGGACAATTACATTTGTAGATTGTCCCTTTTCCTTACAATAAAGTCCTTATGGGGCAGGAGGATTGGGATTGGGACCCTACTATCAGAATGAAAGGCAGGAGCAGGGGCTGTTTCTGCGGGCGGTCGGCTGGGGGGTGGACCTTGTGGCCGTCATTGCCCTGGCATTTTTTGCCGTCGTCATGGCCGGCACGAAGCTCACGGTATCAGGCCGCTCCATGGAACCGCTCTTATCGAGCGGGGATGTTGTTTTATTGGATAAATTATGGTATAATTTTTCAGAACCGGACCGGATGGACGTGATTGCATTTACGGATCCGGAGGAGGAAGGGCGGATCTATATCAAACGGATCGTGGGACTTCCGGGAGAGCGGGTCCGGATCAGGGAGGGCCGCCTTTATATCAACGGGGCCCCGGCGTCTGACCTGCCGGATCGGAAGGCCATAAAAACGGCCGGCCTGGCAGAGACGGAAATCGAACTGGGCGAGGATGAATATGTGGTGCTGGGGGACAATACGGATACCAGCGAGGACAGCCGGTTTTCCAATGTGGGAAATGTCCGGAAGGATCAGATCGAGGGCCGGGTGTGGTTTCGGATCTCGCCCTTTGAACAGTTCGGCCTGGTCAGATAGAACGTCAGACAGAAAGAGGGATGATATGCAGGTTCAGTGGTATCCGGGACATATGACAAAAGCGAAACGGGCCATGAAGGAGGATATGAAGCTGGTGGATCTGGTGATCGAGATCCTGGACGCCAGGGCGCCTCTTTCCAGCAGGAATCCGGATATTGACGAGCTTAGCCGGGGAAAGGCAAGGCTGATCCTGCTTGGCAAGGCCGATCTGGCCGACGAAGCGGCCAACCGGTCCTGGGAACGGTTTTTTAATGAACGGGAGCTTGTGACGGTGCGGGTCGACCTGCGGAGGCGGGCGGATATGAAGCCGATCCAGGCGGCCGTAAAAAAAGCCTGCCGGGAAAAAATAGAGAGGGACCTGAGGCGGGGAATCAAAAACCGTCCGGTACGGGCCATGGTGGTGGGGATCCCCAATGTGGGGAAATCCACTTTTATCAATTCCTATGCGGGGAGGGCCTGTGCGAAGACGGGGAACCGTCCGGGAGTTACCAGGGGGAACCAGTGGATCCGCCTTGGCAGAGAGGTGGAGCTTTTAGATACACCGGGAATTTTGTGGCCGAAGTTTGAGGACGAGCAGGTGGGGATCCGTCTGGCGCTCCTGGGGTCGGTAAGGGACGAAATCCTGGGGATGGAGGAGCTTTCCTTTCGTCTTCTCGGATTTTTGCGGGAGCGCTATCCGGAAGCGCTTAAGGAACGGTACGGCTTTTTGGAGAACGGGCTTTTGACGGAGCCGCCGCAGATGCTTGTGGAGATCGCAAAAGCCAGAAACTGTCTTTTAAAAGGAAATAAACCGGATACGGAGAAATCGGCGCGGCTGTTGATCGATGATTTCAGAAGCGGAAGGCTTGGGGCTGTTACCCTGGAGCTTCCCGGCGAGGAGCAGGGATGAGAAGAGGCAGAAGGGAACCGGAAGAGGAAATAACAAGAGAAGAGCTGTTAAGGATGATCGGGGAAATGCCGGAGGGAGACAGGCGGCCCGGAGGAGGGGACCTGGAACCGGAGAGCGGAGAGCGGAATATCCTGCGGGAGGTGCTGGGCTTCCTGGTCTATGCGGCGGTCATTTTTGGCTGCACGTTTCTGATTATTATGTTTGTGGCTCAGAGGACCAGCGTGTCTGGCTGCTCCATGAACGATACGCTGCAGGACGGGGATCAGCTGATCCTGGAAAAGGTCAGCTACCGGTTCCGGGATCCGGCCAGGTTTGACATTGTGGTATTCCGGTTTGCCCATGCGAAAAATATATTCTATATTAAGCGGATCATCGGCCTTCCCGGAGAGACCGTCCAGATCATCGGGGATGATATTTACATAGACGGGGAAATCCTCGAAGAGGATTATGGGCTGGAACCGATCCAGGATCCCAAAATGGCGGCCGAACCCATTACCCTGGGCGAGGATGAATATTTTGTGCTGGGGGACAACCGGAATGACAGCTCTGACAGCAGAGACCCTTCTGTGGCCAACGTGAAACGGAGCCAGATTGTGGGCCGGGCGTGGCTTCGGATCTGGCCGCTTAACAGGCTGGGCTTTATCAGCCACAGATGACCGGACTGGGACGGATCAGGGCGCCTTTTTTGTCCGGGAAGCCCGGAAAAGAAAGGGAAGGGGAGAACGGATGACGATACGGGAGATACAATTGCAGTTTACACAGGCAGGCAATGCGGAATTACCCGCATTGCTTGACTTATATAGGAAGGACGGACGGGCAGGTGTAAGAAAGCTGGTGCTGGAAGCGGAAAAGCGTCAAAAGGCGCTGGAGGCGGAGTATGCCCGTCTGGAGGCCATGACGGCCTATGAAAAGGAATATGAGAGCCTTGGCGTAATCTGCGGGATTGATGAGGCGGGAAGGGGGCCTCTGGCCGGGCCGGTGGCTGCGGCGGCGGTGATTCTGCCGAAGGACTGCCGGATCCTTTATCTCAACGATTCCAAGAAGCTTTCCGAGAAAAGGCGGGAGGCTCTGTACGACGAGATCATGGAGCAGGCTGTGTCCGTGGGCGTGGGTCTTGCAGGTCCGGGAAGGATTGACGAGATCAATATCCTTCAGGCCACCTATGAGGCCATGCGGGAGGCAGCAGGGAAGCTTTCTGTCTGTCCGGATGTATGCCTGAATGATGCGGTCACCATTCCGGGGCTTCCCGCCTCGGTCCGGCAGGTCCCCATTGTCAGGGGAGACGCCAAAAGCCTTTCCATTGCGGCGGCCAGCATTATCGCCAAGGTGACCAGAGACCGGCTGATGCGGGAGTTTGATAAGCTTTATCCGGAATACGGCTTTGCGGGCCATAAGGGCTACGGCTCCAAAGCGCATATGGAGGCCATCCGCCGTTTCGGCATGACTCCCATTCACAGAAGGAGCTTTCTGAAACATATGCATGTATGCGGCCAGTGAGAATTTTGCCATAAAAGGGGGAAGAGGCATTTGAACCGGCGTGAAACAGGAGCCAGATATGAGGAAGAGGCGGTCCGGGTTTTATATGCCCGCGGCTACCGGATCCTGGAGCGGAACTTCCGGTGCCGTTTCGGAGAGATCGACATTGTCGCCAGGCATAAAGGACTCCTTGTGTTTGTGGAAGTCAAATACAGAAGGGATTCCCGGAGGGGCTTTCCGGAAGAGGCGGTGGACAGGAGGAAGCAGGCGGCCATCCGGAAGACGGCGGAGGTTTACATGCACAGGTACGGCTATGACTGGTGGGCCGGCTGCCGGTTCGACGTGGTGTCCATTATGGGAGAGGAAATACGGGTGATTGAGGATGCCTTCCGGGCGGAATAAAATACGGCGGAAAACGGAATCTGCAGGAAAGGAGCAGCTGACATGGAGCTGAAATGGAAGAGGAAGGAAGGGGCGGCAAAGACCGGCCTTGTCTGCCGGGAGAGGAACGGGGTTCCCTTTTTAAGCTTTCCCCTTCTGGAACAATGCGGGGATCTGGTGAAGCACGGGTTTTCCACCAGGCTGGGAGGGGTCAGCGGGGGGGAGCTTTCTTCTATGAACCTGAGCTTTGGCCGCGGCGACGAAAAAGAACGGGTGCTTGTCAATTACCGGAGGATGGCCCGGGCTCTGGAGCTTCCGGAGGAGCGGATGGTGCTGTCCTGCCAGACCCACACAACCAACGTGCGCAGGGTCACGGAGGAAGATGCAGGGAGCGGCCTTCGGAAGCCTCTGCCGTATACGGATGTGGACGGCCTGATCACCAACGTGAGGAATCTCCCTCTGGTCACCTTTTATGCGGACTGTGTTCCGCTGTATTTCGTGGATCCCGTACAAAGAGCTGTCGGCCTTTCTCATTCCGGCTGGAGGGGGACGGCGGGCCGGATGGGGGAGGTCACCTTAAAGGCCATGGAAGAGGCTTACGGCACCAGGCCGTCGGATGTCCTTGCCTGTATCGGGCCGAGCATCTGCAGAGACTGCTATGAGGTGGGGGAGGACGTGGCGGAAGCCTTTCGGGCGGCGTTCGGACAGAAGGCAGGGAGCCTTCTTTACGAAAAGCCGGCAGGGAAGTTTCAGCTGGATCTTTGGGAGGCCAACAGACAGGTCCTTTTGGAGGCCGGGGTGAAAGAAGAGCATCTGGCCGTGACGGATATCTGTACCTGCTGCAATCCGGAGCTTTTGTTTTCCCACAGGGCTTCAAAAGGGAGGCGGGGGAACCTGGCGGCCTTCCTCTGCCTGAGCTAAGCCCCGGTTGACAGGGAGGGGACGGAAGCTTATACTGGTAATGGATGAAATGACGACAGAAGGAGAAACGAAATGTTAGACGGAAAGAAGACGCTGTTCAGCGGCATGCAGGCGACGGGAAACCTGACGCTTGGAAATTATCTGGGGGCTCTTAAGAACTGGGTGACCATCAGTGACGAATATAACTGCTTCTACAGTGTGGTAGACCTGCACTCCATTACGGTGCGCCAGGATCCGGCGGTTCTCAGAAAGCGGGCCAGGACGCTTCTGACGCTTTATCTTGCGGCGGGCCTGGATCCGGTGAAAAACTGCATTTATTATCAGTCCCACGTATCGGCCCATGCGGAGCTGGCCTGGATCTTAAACTGTTTCACCTATATGGGCGAGCTGAACCGGATGACCCAGTTCAAGGACAAGGCATCCAAACATGCCGACAATATCAATGCGGGGCTTTTTACTTATCCGGTTCTGATGGCGGCGGATATCCTTCTTTACCAGGCGGACGTGGTTCCGGTGGGGATCGACCAGATGCAGCATTTGGAGATCACCAGGGACATTGCCCAGAGGTTCAATGCGGTTTACGGGGAGGTCTTTACTGTTCCGGAGGTGTATCTGGGGAAGGTGGGGGCCAAGATCATGAGTTTGCAGGATCCCTCAAAGAAGATGTCCAAATCTGACGAGAATCCCAACGGCAGCATTTATCTGATGGACGATAAGGACACGATCCTGAGGAAATGTAAACGGGCCGTTACGGACTCGGCGGGCGTGATCCGCTACAGCGACGATCAGCCCGGCCTTAAGAATCTCATCGATATCTACCGGGCCTGCACGGGAAAGACTGCCGATGAGGTGGTGAAGGAGTTTGACGGAAAAGGCTACGGAGACTTTAAGACTGCCGTTGGCGAAGTGGTGGCGGCGCTTCTGGTTCCGCTTCAGGAGGAGCAGGCAAGGCTGATGGCCGACCGGGCGTATCTGGACGGGATCATCAAAGAAAATGCGGAAAAAGCAGGGTATTATGCCAATAAGACTCTGCGGAAGGTACAGAAAAAGGTCGGATTCCCGGAACGGATCAGGTAAGCCGGGGCAGACAGGAGAAATGGGGGACAGGGAATGAAGCTTGTCACATATTTATATGAAGGCGTTCAGGCGGCCGGGGCAGTGTCTCCGGACGGAACGAAGGTATATCCGGCGAAGGCGCTGGGATATGCCTGTGAAGATATGAACGAATGGATCGGCCTGCTGGCAGAGACGGGGACTGACGGCCTTCGGGCTGCGGTGGAGAAAGGCTGCAGCGGGGCATGCCCCATGGAGCAGGTGACGCTTCTGGCCCCGATCCCGGAGCCGAAGCAGGACATGGTCTGCCTCGGCATCAATTATATGGCCCATGCGGAAGAATCGGCCCGCTATAAGGAAGAAGCCTTCGGCGGAGAGCGGCCCTATGCGGTGTATTTTTCCAAACGGGTGGGCGGCGCAGTGGGGCCGGACGGGGAGATCGACGGCCATTTTGACCTGGTAGAGCGGCTGGATTACGAGGCGGAGCTGGCCGTGGTGATCGGAAAGGATGCGAGAGGAGTGTCCGAGGAAGAGGCGGCCGGATATATCCTGGGCTATACGATCGTTAATGATGTCAGCGCCAGGGTGCTTCAGACCCGTCATAAGCAGTGGTATTTCGGAAAGAGCCTGGACGGCTTTACTCCCATGGGACCGTGGATCGTGACGGCGGACGAGTTTTCCTTTCCGCCGAAGCTTTCTATCCGGTCAAGGGTCAACGGGGAGCTGAGGCAGGACAGCAATACGGAGCTTCTGATCTTCGGCATCGCCCATGTGATCCGGGAGCTTTCCCAGGGCATGACTCTGAAGGCGGGAACGATCATCGCCACCGGGACGCCTGCCGGCGCAGGGATGGGCTTTACGCCGCCCAGGTTCCTGAAAGCGGGAGACACGGTGGAATGCAGCATCGAGGGGATCGGGACGCTTAAGAACACGGTCAGGTAAAATACAGGAGAAAAGGCCGGAAGCGGCAGGAACAGGCAGAAACGGAACGGCGGAAGCAGAAGAAGAGAAGTGGCGGTAGATTATGGAAGCGCTTGAATTTCGGGAGAATGTCATCGATGTGGATACGTATCTGAAGCTCCGGGCTTCGGTGGGCTGGAAAAGGCTCACCAGGGAGCAGGCCGGCAGAGCGCTGGCCGGGAGCCTTTATACGGTGGGCCTTTATGTTGCCGGGCAGCCGGTGGGCATGGGCAGGCTGGTGGGAGACGGGGCGGTTATCTGCTATATCCAGGATCTGATCGTCCACCCGAATGCTCAGGGCATGGGCGTAGGCCATATGCTGATGAAGCGGCTCATTGCCTATGTGCGGTCTCTGACCGGGGAGGGCACGGAGATGATGCTGGATTTGATGTGTGCCAGAGGCCGGGAGGAATTTTATAAGGAGCACGGATTTATTGCGAGGCCGACGGAGGGGCTGGGGCCGGGCATGATCCGGTATCTGGATAAGAAGAAAGCCGATCCCTCCGCTTAGGCAGTTTATGGCAGGAGCCTTATTACGGAAAAAGTGCCGCAGGGTCACCGGATCGGGGACCGCACGGCACTTTTTGCTTGAGAAAAGATTTGCGGCAGAGGCTTCTGGCGCTTTCCGGAAATGGGGCTTTCCGAAACGGCTATTTTCCGCTTTCCGCTTTTTTTAAGGCGTTTCCGATGGCTTCTGTCAGGGCCATGGAGGTATATTGGGTGTTTTCATCGTAGGAAATGCCGGAGACCCCCTGGTTTTCTACGACCTGGGCGGCCAGGTTTTCCATGGAGGGCGCCATCAGGGGATACATGGCGGCGACGTCCTCCGAAAGGTTTACGAACCGGACGGATTTTATGTACTCGGAATCAACCGCCACCTCCACGTCGATGGCCTGATTATTTAAGGAAAGGACCGAAGTATAGATGCCGGGCGTATATTTGCCGGCGGCGGGATCTGCGCTTACTTTCGTGGTCTTGTTTTTTGGCGCAAACATAAAGACCAGAAGGATGATGAGCAGAATGCCCATGGCGACAAAAATACCGGTATAGATCAGCTCTTTCATGCGGAGTACAACGATTTTGGTTTTGGAACTCATAGACCTTCTCCAATGCTCTTTGTACAGGATATGAGGAAGGCGGGAGGAGTATGCGAAAATTCTGCTCTTCCGTCCGGGGGGAGCCAGGAAATACTTGTCTCCTTTCCTTCAAAATGGTATACTAAGCTTTGTATGTCCCGCCGGCGGCCGCCTTCGGGACATGTGCGGATGGAGATTAATCGGAGGGATGAACGTGGCACAGGCAAAAAAGAGTACGCAGGCACGCAAAGGAAAAACCACGGCGGGAAGGAAAACGTCATCGAAAACGAAGAGGAATTCTTCTGTAAAAAGGGCGAAAGAAGAAGGGATGGAACCGGCTCTGAAAAAGGAACTGGTTATTTTCGCAGGCCTGGCCGTCACGATCCTGCTTTTTTGCAGCAATATGCACTGGTGCGGAAAACTGGGGGAATTTCTGTATCATGTGCTGCGGGGGACCTTCGGCGTCATGGGATATATCGTCCCCTTTTATTTGTTTTTCATTGTCTGTTTTCTTCTGTCCAACGACGGAAGCAGGAGGGCTGTCGTCCGGGTGCTGGTGTCTGTGCTGGTCCTGGCTGCCTTTTGCGGGATTGCCACGCTTCTGGCAGTCAGTGAGTTTGACGGCGCCCTGACTTTGTCGGATTACTACAGGCAGGCGCCGGATTCCTTAAGCGGAGGGCTTCTGGGAGGGCTGTGCATGATGCTCCTCTATCCGGCGCTGGGGATGGTGGGCGCTTACGTGGTGCTGATCCTTCTGGCAATGGCAGGCATCGTAGTGACGACCCAGCGGTCTCTTTTAAGCCCGATCCAGAAGGGCGGGAAAAAAGTATACGATACGGCCAGGGAGGATCTGGCCAGACGCTATGAGACCCATATGGAGCGGGCGGAGGAGAAGCGGAAATACCGGTCGGATAAAAAGGTCCGGGGCGTATCTATGGATACGGAAATCCCGGAGGAGGAGGCAGAAGCGGAACCGGAAAAGGCAAAGAAGCCGGGCAGAAGGAAACAGGAGGAAAAAGAGGAGGACAGGAAAGCGGCAGATGTCTTTACGGGGGAGATTCACGGAATGCAGGGAGGTTACCTGACGGAAGACGCAGAAGCCGGGGAGGAAGCAGGAGGGGAAGAAATTTTTTACGAAGAGGAGCCTGTATATATGGAAGAAACAGGCCCTCTGAAGGCGGAGCGGCTGAAAAGCACCCTGTCGGAGCTTGACGCCATGGCGGAAAACAGGCAGAAGGAGGAGAAGCATGATCCGGGAATCCCTCTTTACCGGATCCCTCCGGTGGAGGAGGGAGGACAGCCCTGGGAGGTGGACGAGGTGCCGGAGGCAGAGGCGGTCCCGGACCGGGAGGCGCTTTGGGAGCCGGAGGGTTCCAAAGAGACGGAAGCGGCCTGGGAGGGAGAAGAGGCCGGAGGGCAGGAGGCCTTCCGGGAGCCGGAGGAACAGCCGGAGGTCCCGGAGACTTCCGGCAGTATCAGAGAGGGGAATTCCGGCGAGGTGCGGCAGATTGTTACGGCAGGGGGAAAGGTTATCGAGGTGGAGGCAGATCCTACGGAGCCGGA
>CATJIW010000099.1 GCA_949740745.1 uncultured Lachnospiraceae bacterium
AAAAGCCGCCCCCCTCGTCTACCGCCACCACCGCCGGATCCTTAAACTTGTCTTTGAGAAAGGGAGCGACGGCCCGGACGGCAATCCCGCAGGCTCCCACGAAGACCAGCCCGTCATAAAGCCCGAAGGCCCGTCCCGTCCATTCTCCCAGGCTTTCCGCCACCGGCGAAGGAAGCCCGTCCGCCTTTCCGGCCTCCGGGCCCCCTCCCTCCGCCGCTGTTTCGGGACAGGCTCCGCCGTTCTCCGCCCGCTTCCGCTTTTCAAAGGAGTCGGCCCTGTGGCCCTGTTCCCGAAATGCCCTGCACAGAGAGCCGTTCAGCCTTCCGCCCCGCTCCGTAAAACTGATCACCGCAAGACGCATACTCCCTCCCGTCACCTGGACGCTTCCCGAAACTCCGTGGAAAAGGCCGGGTTATAAAGCTCCGAACGGCGGTACGCTCCCTCAAGCACCCGTCCCGCCACAATGAGGGCCGTCTTGGTGATTCCGTGCTCCCTCGCCGTCTCCGCCAGGGTCGACACGGTGCACCGCAGCACCTTCTCGTCCGGCCAGGTGGCCTTATAGACGATGGCCGCCGGCGTATCCGGCCCGAAGCCGCCTGCAAGGAGACGCTCCGAAAGCTCCGGAAGCATTCCCGTGCTCAGAAAGATCACCATGGTGGACTGGTGGGCCGCCAGCTTCTCAATGCTCTCTGCGTCCGGAACCGACGTCCGTCCGGCCATCCTGGTAATAATCACCGACTGGGATACGTCCGGAAGGGTATATTCCGCATGGAGGGCCGCCGCCGCCCCGCAGAAGGAGCTTACACCGGGACAGACCTCATAGGCGATCCCCCGCCGGTCAAGCTCGTCCATCTGCTCCCGGATGGCGCCGTAAAGACAGGGATCCCCCGTGTGAAGGCGGACCGTCCGCTTCCCCGCCGCTTCTGCCGCCTCCACCACGGCAATCACCTCTTCCAGGGTCATGTATGCGCTGTTATGGACCTCACAGCCCTCCTTTTTATATTCCAGCAAAGCCGGGTTTACCAGGGAGCCGGCATAAATGATCACGTCCGCTTTCTCCAAAAGCATTTTTCCCCGCACCGTGATCAGGTCTGCCGCTCCGGAGCCCGCTCCCACAAAATCAACCATGGTCTGCCTCCTTTACAATGAGCAGGGAATAATACCCTGCGTTTTCGTCAATGTCCTCTGCCGAACGGCACACCCGTTCATTTTCCATTCCGCAGTTTTCCACCATAAAAACCTGGCATCCGGCTTCCAGAAGCTCCCGCTTCACCTGTCCCATGGCTTTCCCTGACTTCATAAGCACCTTTGTTCCCGGAAGGGAAAGAGCCTCCCTGATTCCGTAGGTGGCCGGGATCACGTGAAGGGCTTCCTTCGTTTCTGCCAGGCCGATCCCAAGCCTTGCCGCCGCCGCGCAAAAGGACGGAATGCCGTTTACAAGCTCCGCCTTAAATCCGGCGGCAAGCAGCCGCCTGTGGAGATACAGGTACGTCGAATACACCGTCACGTCCCCAAGAGTCAGAAACGCCACCGTCTTCCCCGCCTCCAAAAGCTCCCGGACCGCTTCGGCCCCCCGGTCATGGGCCTCCCGCAAAATCTCCGGATCCTTGGTCATGGGCATATGCAGATACAGAAACTCCTTCTCGTCCAGATCCTCCAGGGCCCCCTTTGCAATCCGGTAAGCCACGCAGTCCTTCGTCTTTGCCGGGAGGGCGATCACGTCCGCCTCCCGGACAATGCGGACCGCCTTAAGCGTCATCAGCTCCGGATCACCCGGACCGACCCCCACCCCGTATAACATTCCCTGCTTCATCTTCCGCTCCTTTTTTCCGGACGCCGTCCGGTCTTTCCTTGCTTCGTCAACTGTCACGTCTAACCCCCGTCTTCGCAGGCCCTTTCCTTACGGATCCGGCTTTCTTAACGGCTTCCGGCTCCGCTCCAGAAGCTCTTCCGCCCCCTCCGTCTGTCCAAGAAGCCCATAGACATTGGAAAAGATCATGACCTCCGTCCGAAGGGCTCCGCCGGCCCTTG
>CATJIW010000100.1 GCA_949740745.1 uncultured Lachnospiraceae bacterium
AACAGGCTCCTGGTAAATGCCACCAGTTCCTCCCAGTATCCATTGACATAAGCTTCCTGCAAAGGTGTGTCGTATTCGTCTAATAATATGATCACCTTTTTTCCATAGTAATGATAGAGATAGCCGGCAAGCGCTTTCAGAGAAAAAGCAGCTTCACTATCTTCCATTTCAGCAGATATTCCTAAAAAATCCGCCTTTTCACTTTCACTCAAACAATCCTCTTCCAGAAGGAAATCAAACTGGCGGTACACAGATTTAATAATCCGGCAGATGGTCTTCCTGGCCTGTACAAAGGAACCCTCCTTCACATCTGCAAAGCTTAAACTGATCACCGGATAAGACCCCTGCAAATCTCTAAAATCAGGTTTTTCCCATATGGACAACCCCTCGAACAAATCTCCCCGACCGGCATAAGCAATGGAAAAGAACTGTTCTGTCATACTCATGTTCAGGGTTTTTCCAAATCTCCTCGGACGGGTGATCAAAGTTACACTGTCGTTTCCTTCCCACCATTCCCGGATGAAATCCGTCTTATCAATGTAAAAGAGTCCTTTTGTTCTGATATCCTCAAAGTCCTGATGTCCGATCCCAACCGTTCTTGCCATAAATCATCCTCCTGATTCTTTCCTTTAGTATATCGAATTTCTACAGAGAATACAAATCATTCTTTCTATAAATGCTTCTGCTCTTTTCCAGAGGTGACACAACCATTCCTTCCATCCATTTCCCCTATTGCAGGTACAGTCAAAATCGTTTCTCTGGCTGTACCTGCATATTTTGGTGTCCTGATTTCTGCAAGGGGTCAGACTGCCCCCAACAATCCCTCCTTCCTCATCAGCCTCTTAAGCTCCCATTCTTCCTCATCCCGCCATTCCACCAGCCTGCTTTCCCGGTCATAATAATACACATGGTCAGAAAGCCGGTCCATGGGCGGGACTTCTTCCTGGTTCACCTCCTTCACCATCTGGTTCAGGGCTCTTATGGAAATCTGCCCATCATCCGGTATGAGAAGAAATTCATGAACGCTTGAGGGGAGCAGGAACAGGTTAGCCTCCACCTTCTTTGCATACCCTTCCAGCATATCCGGCAACAGAATCCCAGCGGCTCCGTACAGCCGGCTTCGGTTGCTCAGCACCGCAGCAGAAAGGAACGCTCCGCCTGCCTCCAGGAGCGGTTCCATCCCAAGGGCCTCCGGAATACTCTGGACAAAGCAGCCGTCCTGTTCCAGATTCTTTAAGGCCTGACGGTGCAGCTCTTCTTCGGAGATTCCCCACGATTCAAACACCGGGCGTTCGATACGGACTGTCCCCCAATCCGAACCGCACTCTGTCCGGGCCGCATAAACCACAGCCAGGTCCTGAAACCTCCGGTACACCAGCCTTGGAATGAGCCGCTGGTGATCCATGCAGGAAAGTAACTGGGGACGAATGTAAGAGCGAATCTCCTCCCAGTCCGTCATACGGCGGACCAGTTCCCAAAGTCCGTCGTTCTGTTCCCCATGGCCCCGATACATTTTTAACAGCACATCCACATATATATCCGCGTACTCTGCTTCTTCCTCCGGAGTCTGTTCTTCCCGACAGAACCCTCCGATTGGCCTCGGATACAGGATGGCCGCAAGGACATCCCCAGCCTTTCGGACGGAGATTCCTTCTGCCTCCACTCCATGATTCTTTAAGGCCGTCGTTTTCTCTACCTCATAGCCTTCCCCAAGCTTCTCGAACAACCGTCTCCTGATCGCTTCCATCCACATTTCTGACTGCATTGGTGTCTCCTTCCTCTTTCTTTGTTTTTTGATGATTCGTTTCTGACCATAGCTTCCTGATATCAGGCGGGAATCCCGGATAGCCGCCGGGATTCCTGTTCGGACCATGCGGTTCCATCTCATCGTCATGCCGCCTGCTTCGGTTTGGTGCGCTTCAGGCTCCGCATGGCCTTCTCATAGACTTCCTTTGTCATGGCGTTTAATCCGGGGAGCTGATACCTCGCAAGCACCGCCTCCAGAGTCACGCCGGTTCTCTCTAACTCCTCCATGAGAGCCTTTAACTGGGGTTCGGCTAACTGCCCGGACGGTGATAGCTGCCCGGATGGCCTTTCTTCAACGGGAACATGGCCGGTCGGTAAGTGAACGCTTCCCAGGGTATAGACCACCGTCCCCTTCCCATTCGCGATGATTAACTCCGAGATTTCCCGGCTCTCCCCGTATGCGATGTGACGAACGGTAAAACGGTCGTAGGTCGTATAGCGGTCCCCTTTCTGAATCACCGATACCTTTCCTGCGGGAATCCAGATAAAGGGAGCCGTGTAGAGTTCCCTTCCAATCCCCCAGTTGAAACAGGCCCGCTTGATGGAATCGCTGGCCTGGCCCTTTTCTTTCTCCGTATAGCTGGTAGTCCCCACATCCTGTTTGGCGACCCACTCCTGTTTCTCCCTGTCGTAGACCTCCACGGTGCAGTAGAGGTTCCCGTCAATGCTCTGGTGGGTACGTCTCCATCCGAAGGGCGTAAAGGTCTCGTCCAAAATCTTCTGGTCCACCCTTGCGTCCTTATAGAGAAGAAGGGAGACGCCCTTCTCACTGACCGTAGAGACCCGGCACTCGATTTCATCTGCCTTTAACAGACGAATCTTCCACACCTCCGGCTGAGGAATTTTTAAAGCAGAAACCGTTCCTCCTTTAATCGGAGCCATTTTCTCCTCATGCTTTTGGGAAAGCCCCGGCTCTCTTCCGATTCCCTTTTCGTCTGCTTCCATGGAAACAGGCTTTGCTTCTGACTCGTGGGAAGCCGGATTTTCTGATTTCTTTTCTGATTCCTTCCCCTTTTCTTTCGCCCTGCCTCTCTCTCCACCAGACGCCGTTATGCCATTCGCTTTCTTCTCCAATTCTTCTTTGATATCCATCTGATTCCTCCATTCTGCCTAAGGAACTTATATAGGTTCCTATCATAAGAAATCAGCCGCCATGGAATCCCTGTCTGTATTCCAGAACGGCCCCTTTCCCATAAGATAAAGCGCTCTTTTATGCTGTTTCTTGTCTGACGGCTCTGCAGCCCCTCCTTTAAGCCGCCCTGACCGAAAACCTCCTGGAAGAAATTTCCCGCTTGTACCGGTTATAGATCTCCGGCTGCTCCTCCTTCAGCCGCTTTTCATCCAGACGGTTCATGGAGACGGATTTCCACGACACCCGGTAATGCTCATTTTCTGCACAAGCGGTTTCCCCCAGGTACATCTTAAGCTCCTGCTCGATCTGCCGCTTCTCCTGTTCCATCCGTTCCATCTCCGCTAAAAGCTCCTGTCTGCGCTTCAGGCGGTCGTCAAAACCGACCAGGGGAATGGTCTCTGTCCTGGACGCCTGAAAGTAAGCGGCAATGGCCGTATCGGCCGCCTCGGAACCATCCGGAGCGGGAAGCCCCCCTTTCAATACATGGTTGTTCCAGAAATCCTCCTCGATCTTTACCAGATCGGCCAACATGGACTCATCCCGCTCCAGCTTATAAAACTTGAACTCCCTCCCATAGATCAGAACGGCAATGTACCAGGCCTCGGCATGGCATACCTGCATGTAGTGGGCGCACTGGAGCTGGTAATGAACGGGGATTTTCCCGTCCTCCCAGTGCTTCGCCAGAAAGGGGCCTGCGGTCTTGCATTCCAGGCCCGCCCGTTCCCCGACCACCAGACGGTCCACGTCTGCGAGCATCCACGGGCGGGATTCCTCACAGAACAGGGCGTTGGCCCGGCGCACCTTCTTCCCGGTCTCTTCCATGAACCGCCTGGCAACGTAATCCTCCAATTCCCGCCCCTGCCTCATGGCCTCGTTGTCAAACACTTCTATCCGATCCGAGGTTTTGTCCAGATACACGTCCATGGCGGAACGGTAAGGGTTCCAGCCACAGACGGCTCCTGCGTCAGAGCCGCCAATCCCCTTCTTCCTGTGGCAGAGCCATTCTGCCTTGTCCATATGTAACGTGGATACCAGTTTCTTCATCCGTAACCATCCTTCCTTTCCAAACAATTTCCTCTCATATAACATTATGACCACGGGGAATACCGGCCGGACATAGCACAAAGCACAGGAAACAGAGCTTTCTAAATCGCCCTGTTTCCTGTGTCAAGAAAAACTTCTATGCCGCCCGCACCATCTGGTAGGCCTTATCAATGAGCGGGTTCCCCTCGATGGTCTTTGCGAACAGGTTCTCTTTATAATTGGCGCTCCTTCTGAGGGGCTTTGCATGGGTGGCAAAATCGGAGACCGCATTGATCAAGCGGTAGGCGTTCTTCCCCACGCCTTTCAGATCAGGGGCGTCAAAGTAGCGCATTTTCAGGTCCTCCTTCAGGCGCTTCATGTTCTTTGCCTGCTGGGGCGTGGAGCCGTCCTCCGAAGGGAGCAGAATCTCGATGTAATCCAGGACCTCCTTGTCCGTCAGGGTCTTTTTCCGGAGTGTCTCAAATTCCCTGCCCAGAGCGTCCATGTAAGCAGAAGCCAGGAACAGCGTATCTTCCGCCTCCTTTAATTTTTCCCGGACATCCCCCGTATGGATCATGGACCAGGAGCGCTTTGCCGTCGCCAGCGCCAGGTTCAGGGTGTTGGAGCAGACCACCCGGATGGGCGTAAGGGCAATCCGGACGGCCCCGCTCCCGTCGTGGGTATTGGAGAACACCAGGTAGGGGCTGATCCGTTCTCCGCCGATGATATATTCATGGGGAAGATGGGCCAGAAGCCATACTTCTTTAAAGGCCGAATGGCCATAATGGGATACCCGCAGGGTGAACCTTCCTGCCGCCAAGCAGGGAACCTGCGGTCTCATAGCGGACTCCCTCCCCCAGCAGTTCATCCGTAAAGGCAAACGCCTCCTCATTCTGGATCACCTTGTAGCGGTCTGTCACCACTCCCAGTACCCTCCGGTCGCTGTCACGGACATTGGCCTTGTACCCTTCGATCCGCTCCTCCGTCTCCGTATAGATGGGTTCCTGTAAGACCTGCCAGTCAAGCCCCGCCAGCCGAAGGGCGTCCGAAGAAGAGGGGGCCGACAAGACCTTCGTCCCTAAGCCGTGCCATGGGGTTTCCCTCACATAAAACATGCTCTCTACATTTGCTGCCATAAATAAATTCCTCCTTTGATTGGTTGTGTTGGTTTCTGCCGACAGTCGTCAGCCAGTTTCTTTTCCTTCCGATTTTGCTTCTAATCTTCTTTGAAGATCTCTTCTGCGATAACAAGGGCTGCGCCAAGCAGCGCAAGGATGATCGCTCTCACGGCCTTCACCTCCTTCCCGAAAGGGGTCTTTCCCCTCTTTCTCTCATCCACCCGAACCGCTCTACAAAGCTCACATATTCCCGGTCTCCGAGGATGATGTGGTCTACCAACGGAATCCCCATCAATTCCCCCGCCTTCCTCATCCGCCTGGTCAGCCGGATATCCTCTTCACTGGGTTCTGCTTCACCGGAAGGGTGGTTGTGGAATACCAAAAGACAGGCAGCGTTGCTTAACACTGCATACTTAAAGACTTCCCGCATGTTTAACGGGCATTCGCTGATGGTTCCGATGGCAATCCGTTCCAGGCTTAAAGGCTTCATCCTTGTGTCCATGCAGCACACCACAACGCATTCCCGGTCTGCGCCATCCAGAAGAAGCCGGCCAAGCTCCGCCGCCTGTTCGGTGGTCGTGACCTTCCGGCGGCTGTATCGGACTTCCTTTTCCCGTATCGCCGAGAGCCGGATCACCGGTAGGAAGGTATCCGAATCATCCCCTTTCGCCCGCCATCGTTTGATTTCCTCCTTCCACGGTTCCTCTTTTCTTTCTTTCATAATTTCTGATCTCTCCTTTCTGATTTCCGGCAGACAATGGGTTGCCGTCCGCTGGATAAACGGTAGTGCCAGAAAGCTTCCGGCACCGGTTTTCTGCAACAAAAAAACGACAGAGAATTTATTCCCTGTCGCCTTCATGATAATAATATACAATTATTGGAACTCCCTTTTTCACTGTACTGTAAGGATTTCTATCATACAGCCATGAAAAAGGCGGAACCCCGAAGAGCTCCGCCCACTGCTGAAAAACCTGATGATAGGATCATCGCCATATAACTTGACGCTTTCCTAGCTTTATAAAATATAAAGTACTTGTAAAAGGCACAGAATTGGAATCACTATTAGGTTTCAGTACAATTCTACATAGGCGCTTCCATCGTCTTGATCACGCCACAATTCCAGATGTATGAAATCTTCTCTGCGGGAAGAAAGATCCATGTCATAAAACTCTTCCCGGTTCCCGGAAGCATCCTCAAAGGCAAAATTCCACCTCAAAGTATCTTTCCCGATCTTACACTTGACAGAAGTATTAGCCCCGACACTAAATAAGTCCTCCTCCAGAAGATTCTCTCCCCACTGGTCACTTCCTGCCGGAGAAGCACAGAAGGAACAGATGTCTGTGCCAGTTTGGTTTACGATGATCCATTCAACCTCAACGACGGCGCCGGATTCCACTGCCCCTGACAGCGCATAATAAATCTGCTCCTTCGTCCCCACAAACAGATTTTCAATAACCTCCCCGTCCTCAGTGACCAAGGCTCCGTTTTCCAGGCATGTGATTCCGGAATACTGGTCCAATACGTTGCCGTCAACATCGACGATCACTCCGTCAGATATATAAAGACGTTTGTTTCTGGCATCGGTATAAATATTATCCGGTATTGTAAATTTTCCTGTCGTTTCCGGTACTGTGTCGTTGATTCCCAATTTTTCACGTATGTTTTCTCCTGCCGATTTAACCGCCTCTTCAATCTCGGGCCTGATCTTTACCTTATATTCTGTTTTCATGCTTCCATTTTTCAATATTATACTGCTCAAAGAAGTATTTGACTTACGTGCAACTGTCGATATTGCTATGAGTGTAAAGCCCGTCATGACAATCCATGTTCCTATTTTCCGCATGGGTGCTTCCTCATCAAAATCTGATCAATCAATTTCCCTTTCTACAGTACCGCAATAAGGACAAAAGTCACTATTCTTCCCTATCGCTTTTCCACAATTAGAACAGAATATAAATGCTTTGAATCCATTCTTCTTTGCAGCAGCAGAGGTGTCTTGAACCAGCGTTTGCCTGACTGTCTCAGAAGGAATTGCCCTCTTTACAATACCGCAATAAGGACAAAAGTTACTATTTTCCCTGATTTCTTTTCCGCAATTAGAACAAAACATAAATATTATCCCCCCTTGTATCTTCCTCATTTTATTCAGGCCAGATATGATACTGGCATTTTCTCTTCTCCTACCGTTTCACCACACGTAAGCTTTTTCAAGCTCATTATAATCCAGCTTTTTCAAATCCTCCTCTATTTTCAATAGCCAATCTTATGCAACTTAATGTACAATTCTCCCGACACTCTATCCTTTACCCCTTGTCCATAGACAGTTACAAGCGTATGTTCCGGAAGATACCCCCGCACCCACACAGCTTTTTGTAAGTTCTGGGAATCCGGCAGGGTAATAAAGGAATCAGACGGAGAAGCTACCGTCACATCTCCAGTAACCCGTACACACTTTCCTATGTATTGCTCCGGATATTGGGTCAACGCCTCGATATCTGTTGGCTCATAAACCTGTCCATATGCCAATCCACTATATTGGTTCTCTTGTTCTAACCGTGTTTTCTTTAGATACAGATCAAATACCACAAGGAGCAAAACTGCTAAAATGAAAATTGTTGTTTTTGAAATCCCTCTGTTCTTCATACATTTCCTCCCGCAATCCAAAATATAGATTTAAAATATGATTTTTCACCTGATATCGTATCGCTTTTAAAACACGTTCTTTGCAATAAAAAAGCGAAAAAGAAATCCCTCTGACAGACAGATATTGACGACATCCTCCTGCTTTATAACACGAATCAAATATACCACAATAAAAACAGTTCTTACGATTCCCTCAAACAGCCTTCGCTTCTTTATTCTTTTATTTCTTTTCCGCAATTATGGCAAAAAAATTTTTGTTATTTCCTTTCGAATCCTCTTCTATCACCTCTCCGCATTTCGGACAAAACTTCGCACCTTCCTTTCGCTCAAATTTAAACCCACATTTTGAACACTGCATTTGTATTTCTCCCCCTAACTTTATTCAACTTGCTTTTTCACAGCATCTTATTTTTAGAAACCGCCTTTTAATTTATTTTTTTCTCATCAATGCAAATCTCCATCCGATGAAAATTGGCCCTTCGAAAAATAAGTCTTCTCCTGATAAGTATTATCCTGATAATCATCCGATACGATCAGCGTAATCTTCTCTGTGCGATTTTCAAGAGTCAGAGGAATCTCTTCACTTCCCTTCTTTTTCAGATGATAATACCCGGCGATCCCTCTGGCATCCGCCAGAGCCAATCGGTCGATTTTTTCAGAATCCGCAAAAAAAGCCTGATAATCCGCTTCATTGTCGAGGAACGCATGTTCCACGATAATTCCGGGAATCCCAGCCTTCACGGAATTTCGGACAATACTATAATAGTCACAGAGGGAACCGTCGTCATAATACACCTCGTCTTGGGTCACCCGGAACATTAACCCCTGGTTTTCACTCCCCGCCTCTTCCAACTCGTTCAGAATATAACAGCCGAGCTCCTGGGTAATCTCTGCAAGCCCCGGATTTCCGGCACCCCTGGCCACTAAGACCGTACAGCCATTGTAATAATCACAGATACTTCCGGCCGCATTGTTATGGAGACTGACCAAAACATCCGCCCCATCATCCACAGCTTTTTTTACCCGGTCTGTAAGCTCCACGTCAAGGGCGCCGTCCCTCGTCAGATACACCTTGACATTCTCATAGGTTTCCAGCTCTTCTTTCAGTTTTAGTGCGATCTGCAGATTCACATCCCGTTCCAGGACTCCATGCTCCTCATTTTCCGCCCCTCCGGTTTTCCCGTGCCCGGCATCCAGCTCAATGACAAGCGGCTCTTCCCGGAATGCATAACCGGAAGGTGTCTCCCCATCCTCTTCCGTGGCCGGCGTCAGGGGCTCCTCCCCCGCGGCCGATTCCAAAGCCGCTTCTGTCTCCGTCTCCTCGTCCGCTTCCTCTGTCTCTTCTGCCGCTGTCTCCGTAGCTGTCCCAGCCGCTTCTGTGGCCCCTGCAACCTCCGTTTTCTCTCTGCATCCGGCCGCCAGACAAAAGGCCGCCAACATGCCAGCAGCCACCTGATATGCCCGTTTCTTCATTATGATTCCCCCGGCTTCTTCGAGCCCATATCGTCTGCCAGATACTGCTCATAAGTTCTGATCGCATAGGTCGATCCGCTTAGGGACCACCCCCGGTACATGCAGTCCACCAGATATCCGGTCTGTGTAAAATCTACACCGATCCCATTATGATCTACTGTCGGATACACCACCTGCATCATATAAGTGGACGTATCATTGGACGCAACGCAATAATATGCCGCCAGGGACGGATCTCTGGCAAAAGGGCCGCCGATTATCGTACGAGAATAACCGTCGTCGGCAACACCTTTGCTTTCATGGACATACGGGCACTCTGCCCCTTCCAAAAACTCCCCCTTCAGCGCCTCATATATTTCGTTTGAACACGTATAAGGATCTCCCTGAACAGGAGAATCCATTTCTGTGAAGTAAACGGCGATACTGCCGTCCAACGTCACAAACTCATAATTTTTCTTCTGTTCATCGTAAGCAGCTTTATAAAAATAATCTTCCGGATACACAAAGCTGTACGCACCATCCGGTCTGGAAGCCATAATGAAATCCGCTTCGGAATATAAGTCTCTCAGTGAATCAGCCAAACCGCCTTCAAGCTGCAGCACTTCCTGTTCCGTTTCCTCCGGTATGGACTCTGCCACGGGTTTTGATGGCTTTTCGCTTTCTTTAGCTGTTTCTGCAACCACAGGAATGCTCTCTGCCTGTGGTTCTGTTATCGTCTCCTCCAGGGCTTCTTCTGAGGACTCCCGACCTTCCGTCAAAATCTCCTCAGGCGGATCTGGTTTCTTCGTCCGGGAAGGTTTTTCGGTTCCATCACTTTCGCCCAATATCCTGAATCCAAGAACCACCGCCGTCACTGCCAGGACTGCAACGAAACAGATCATGGCAACAGTCAGACCACTTGGTTTATTCTTCTTTTCCGGGTTTTCGGTCGTAAACAAACGTTCTTCTGGTATGGTTACTTTCACCGGAGCAGCTTCATCTTCCGAAGAATGCGACACCTTCGCCCCGCAATACTCACAGAATTTCGTATCATCGTCCAACCGTTCCCCACAATTTTCGCAATACATATATGCCTCCACATTTTAATCATTCGGGCTCACCTGATCCATAGGACAGAAGCAGTCCGGTTTCTATAGACATTTGTCAAAAATTCCACTAATTTCCCCGTCTTTCAAATAGTGCGCCAACACCCTCTTTCCCCAGAAACAGGGTAGCGCCCCCGCATTCTCCAAACACATTTCCTTCGGCATCCATTAAAATAAGGTTTGACCCGTCATAGTTCCATCTTCCCTCTGTGCGTTCATCGTCTGTCTCTATATAATAAGTCCCGTCTGCCTTAAGTCCCCAGACTCCTTCTCCAACTACTCCCATAAAGCTGGCTATAGAAAGGGTTCCGTCTGTTCTAAATGACAGTTCACATTCGCCAATGTTCACGCCGTATATGCTCAAGTATTCCTCAATCAGGAAAGAAAGCCCCTTAACCTGGATATCCGTCAGTTCCCAACGTCCGACCAGGATCCGCTCTGCCTCCCGCCGTATCTGCAGGCTCTGGATTTCTTCCAGTGTCACTTGTACATAATCATCGTCCCAAAAATCCTCAATCGCTTTCAGATTCTCTTCCACATCTGAGTATGTCATAGATTCGGCAATGTACGCTTCCCTTAACGTATCCACAGCTTCATACAAAGTTTCATTCGCCTGTTCTTCTCTTTTTTCACTTCCTCTGATTCGTTTTTCCCATAGCTCCCCTGCGGCTGTCCAGTCTCTTTTCTCAACATATCCCGTAAATTCTTTTTCCCAATTTAAAATAGACAAGAAAATGCATATGGCCACTATCAATGCTACAGCGATGCTGCCCAATACGATAAGTGGTATTCTATCTTCTTTTCGGAATATCTGAGTCGTCACCTGAAATCCCTCCTTATGAAACAGACATCATTTTTCTTGTGTTTTTCATGCGTGATTATGATTAATCCAATGATAAAGACAACAATGCTGATAACCTGCGATGTGGAAAGCATATAGAAACTGCCACGCACGGAATCCCCCCGTAAATATTCCAGAAAAAATCTCATTACGGAATATAAAACCATATACATGGCGATTGCAGAAGTTCCTGTTTGTCTTTTACCTGAATACAGTAAAAAGGAGCCAATGATAAATTCACCAAATGCTTCCAGTAATTGAACCGGAAATAGCCGAACGTCATTTGGAGCGTATAAAGAACAGGAGTAAATCACCGAAACTCCTCCGCTATACGGAATCCCATGACAACATCCCACCAAATAACAGCCGATTCTTCCAAAACCATGTACAATCGGGATACACCCTGTACAATACCTGAGATATTCTGAAACATGAATCTTAAATTTTTTCCGGCAAACATACAGTGCCGGAAAAATCCCTAAAAGCCCTCCATAAAAAACAAAGCCTCCGCTCATAAGCATGCTGACGTAAGACAAATCATTCAGTCTGGCAAATTCAATGGTATGAATGGAAAGAAGCAGGTAAAAAATTTTTGCTCCTGTCATACAAAATAAACCGGATGTTGCACTGATGATCATAAAATCGTTCCAGTCCAAATGAAACCGTTTCACCTGGACATATGCGATAACTGCTGTGACAATCATACCAATGACAATCATGCAACCATAATATGGTACAAACCGATAAAATAAATAGAATCCCAATGCCCCCATGTAAAATTGACCTTCGTAAAATGAACAGCCGCCGTTTTATTATCCCCCTAAACGCAGATTTAGAGCGAAGCTACTGCACTTGCACACGCCAAACACGCAACGTAAAACAGGAGATTTAAAACTGTACCAATAATAGAGCATACCCAACCACCCGTTGCAATTCCACTCTCTCCTTCCAATGAATTTTTTCTATCATTTGCCCCAAGAATAATTCCGATAATCCCAAGGATTGCTCCAAGCCATCCCAACACTGCGGCACTGAATACGGCAATAACAATAGAGATAATGCCTAATACCAAGGGGGCGGCTCCAGTTTGCCCTCTTTTTTCTGGTGCTCGATTCACTACCGATGAACGATAATTTTCTATATTTCTTTTTTGTTCTGACACGTCTATACTACATTGCTTCCCACAATATGGGCAAAATTCTTCCGTTCCCTTTAGTTCTTTGCCGCATGCATGGCAGACCTTTTTTCTGACATTTTCTTTTGAAGCCTCCGTCACGCTCGCCCCACATCGTGGACAAAATTTCATATCCTTTTCCATCTCAAAATTACATTTTATACATTTCTTTCCACCGTTTGACATCGTTGCGTTCCTGGCGGCATCATCGCCACTGTCCTCTACTGCCTCTTTTTTCTCTTGGTTATTTGAATTCACATAATCCTTTTCTACGCCATAAAATAATTTGTGACCATATTCTTCATATGATTGGTTGTTTTGATTCTCACTCTCCCCTCCAACGTCTGAGCCATCAGTATCCTCCGCCTGTTTTATCTGTTGGATATTTGACTCCACACGTTCCTGGTTTGTATCTGGTCCACTTGTCTTTACTACGGGCTCCATATCATGAACTTTCCTCTTCAGAGTCATTCCACATGAAGCACAAAATAAAGCTCCCGGATCCAACTGACTTCCACAGTACCTGCAAAATTTGGTGGGCTTTTTTTCTCTCTCTTCCATACTTTTCCTCCTCGTACAACGTGATTTCTTTGCAAACTACAGATTTACTTATATATCCAGTTTTATATGTATATGAAACTGTCCTTTTCTCGTACAATTACCTTCAGATAACATTTCTGAAGGCAATCTTTTCTTATGATCAAGTCTTTTAATTTTCTTTCTACTTCCTTGATGTCCATTATATCAATACTTTAGTATTTAGTAAATACCCTATTTTTCCTTTATTCTACAAAAAAGGAGGCATGTATCTATGTTCGGTGACACCGTAAAATCTCTACGGCTTTCCCATAATCTAAGCCAGGTTCAGCTTGCAAACGCTTTAAACGTATCCAAGCAGACGGTTTCTAACTGGGAGAACAACAATATTCTTCCTTCGATTGAAATGCTGATAAAGATATCCAAGTATTTTTCGGTGAGTGCAGATTTTCTACTGGAATTAGACAATCGCAGCTACATCGAAGTCACAGGCTTGTCTGATATTCATTTGGCACATATCCAGCAGATCATCCAGGATATCCTGGGAAGTAAAAAGTAGGCGGGATAGCAGCCTCCCGCCCCAAAAGTTATCCTTTCTCTTTTACCATGCTCTCCTGCAGCACTTCAATGGCATATTGATACCCTTCCATAAAAGCACGGTTTCTAATCGCTTCAATGGTGTCCTCCAACTCCTTCCTGATGGCTTCCGTTTTCACTCCATGAACATAATGCATCAGCTCGTCCACTTCCTGCTCGATCATTAAACCTTTCATTGTCTGATTCTCCACCACCTTCCTCTTAAGCATCCTTTTAACATCCCCCTTTCTCTAAGCATAAAAAAAACGACAGAGTTCTTCTCCATCGCTTTCACTATAATAATATATCATCAAAATCAGAAAGCTTTTCTGTTTCATTCCTTCTATGATGTTGCTGCTTCTGATTGCCTTGAGGACTGACTCATGTATTCACCTTCTGGCTAATAATTTTATGCTATAGAATCCAATTTGAATATTCTTCATGCTTAGCAGAGTATAAGTAAGCTATGAAATCTCTTTGAGAAACCAGAAGGACTCCCTGCTGATTCTTTTATATTATGAAACCAGAGAATACGATTCTTCTTACTGAATAACCAAATAGAGAGACCGTCTTTTCAGCCAGATTGCCTTCCTGGTTCAAACACCCGGTTATCATCAGGAAATCTTTGAGATCCGAATATTTCTGAACTTTGCAATTTTGTATAGACTCCATATATCAGTCAATAATGTATGAACCGCAATCTCACTCCATTGATTCAAAGCCAAATTATAAGGAAGGTTTCTCCCAATATCCAGAAAGCTTCATTCTAAAAGTCAAATACCCCGCAGCAAGCTGACGGGGCATGACTTAGCTTGTTTTTAGCAAGTTCGCCCCAGGGGGCGGGTATTTGACCCCACGGGCATTCGCCAAATGGACATGCCAGCATGTCCGCTTGGCTCATTGCCTACGTGAGAATAAAACAAATCTTATCTGTATGCAGAGACGATCTTAGATCCCTTGATCTGATCTCACCTGAGCTATCTGCCAGTCGTCCAATCTCTTCTCTATTAACAGAAGAAACTTATCCTGTTCTACTGGAATTTAGTTGTGCTTTTCATACATCCAATCCGATACCCTTTGGATATCCCAATATGGTCATGCGGCCTCTCATAAGGGACACCTTCTGCAACATGAAATGTTAAAAACTCTGATATGGGAGATTTCAGCAATATCGGTTTATCTTATCTAACTGATTTTGTGTAAATATGACTATAATACCAGCAGAAGGAATGATAGTAACTTCTATTGCTTTTCATTCCCTCACTACTGGAATTATTCGTATCATCAAGCTCATAAGAAATAACCATTCTAAGTTTCTCTGAAAAAAGGACATTGCTTATAAAAGTAATTGTTACGATCACGAATGCTAACACATGCAAAACAATCATTACCCTTTCGCCGCAATTCATACAAGGGTCCAGATTCTGGCTTTCTGTATCATCGAATCAAATCCCAGATCCATCCGTCTCAAGAAGATAAAATTGTATATTGGCTACTCTTCTATATATTCACAGATTTCAAAAGAAGGTGATAAAGCCACTTCTCTGTCACCTTCATAAAGATAATATCGCTTTCTTTCCAGAACAGGGGATCTCACATAAGCTGCTGCTTGATTCAGATGATATCACAGAGCAACACCTAAGAATCATTCATTCGCTGCTGTGGATTTCTGATTCATTCGTCCGAATTTACTTCATAATCAATAATGGCTTCCATCCTATTCTATATTAAGGTTCTGTCTTTATTATCATCCATCTTATTCAGAAATGGAATATAGCCATTGTGATCTCAGTCAGATTGATCCCCTTAACAGAATGCTTACCCTCTGTTCAACTCAGAAATCCCATCAGTGT
>CATJIW010000101.1 GCA_949740745.1 uncultured Lachnospiraceae bacterium
ACGTCGACTTCAGTGAGTGAGAGTGAAAGTACGTCGACCTCTGTAAGCGAGAGTGAAAGTACGTCGACTTCAGTGAGTGAGAGTGAAAGTACGTCGACCAGTGTGAGTGAGAGTGAAAGTACGTCGACGAGCGTGAGTGAGAGCGAAAGTACATCGACGAGTGTAAGCGAGAGTGAAAGTACGTCGACGAGCGTGAGCGAGAGTGAAAGTACGTCGACTTCAGTGAGCGAAAGTGAAAGCACGTCGACTTCAGTGAGTGAAAGTGAGAGCACGTCGGCCAGCGAGAGCGAAAGTGAAAGCATTTCGATGAGCGAAAGCGAAAGCACGAGTACCGGAATGCCGACGCCGGGAGGAGACGGAGACGATACTTCGGCGGCAGAGATTCCTGCGCCTCCGGTTCCGACAGCTCCGATTCCTGCAGCTCCCGTGGTGACGACGCCTGCGGCGGCTCCTGGACCTGTGGTCACTCCTCCCGCTCCGGAGATCGCTGACCTGCCGGATGAAGAAGTGCCTTTGGGAGTGCTGCCGGATGAAGAAGTACCGCTGGGAGTGCTGCCGGAGGAGGATGACAATGCGAATGAAAGCGTAGAAGAGGAAACAGATGAAACTCAGGAGACTATGACGATTGAGGACGAAGAAGTTCCCATGGCAGGAAATCTTGTCGAAAACGCCAAATACTGCATGCTTCACTTTGTGGAGCTGATCCTTGCAGCGCTTATGTCCGGATTCTATGTGATCAGTACGAGGAAGCAGAAGAAAGAAATTTCAGAACTGAAGAATGAGTCTGACGATGGAGAGAGAAGGTAAAGGAATGGGATTTTTTGAAAACGTAACCTTTGGATGCTGGTGGGATCTTCCACTGCTGGCCGTTATGGCAGCGGCTACGGCCTGGTACCTTATTGAAAGGCGCAGGCTGAAAAAGGAGAAAGAGAAACTGCAGAACCGTTCGTAAAAAGAATTGTGTAAAGCTGAGAGAGGAATGGGCGGCCCCCTGTCACAGGGCGGCCGCCGGTTCCGTATTTGCGAAAAAAGAAACAGGAGAGCGATCGTCCATTGCAGCCGAAGAAAAAAGAAAGCGTTATGAAATACAAGCTTGCGTATACGGGCTTGATTCTTTTTGTATATATACTGGGAAAGAGCATTCCGCTGTATGGGCTGGAGCTTTCGGCATATTCCGAAGAAGCGGCCCGGACGGAGGACGTCCTGATGCAGGCCATCGGCGGTGATGCATACCGTTCCTCGGTGTTTGCCCTGGGGATCTTTCCCTATATGATATCCGGAATCCTGGTGCAGCTTGCCATGGCGTGCAGGAGCCTGGTCTCAAAGACGAGGATTTCTCCGGGAAAGCTCAGCCGCGTCTCGGCGGCAGTGACCTTTGCCATTGCTGTTTTGCAGGCGGCCCTGCGGGTGCCGGAGCTGGTGTTTGCGGTGACAGATGACATGCTTTATGCCGCCAGGGCTGTGGCGGTCCTGGAGATGGTGACCGGCGTGATGGTTATCATGTGGCTGGCCGGACGAAACGCAAGATACGGCATTGGAGGACGGATGGTGTTTGGGCTGGTCAATATGCTGGAGCGGATCATTTCGGTCCTGACGGGCCATGACATGGAGAGTCTCGTCCTTCCCCTGGCAGTGTCGGCCGTCCTGCTGCTTGTCATGCTTCTTATGGAAAACACGGAGAAAAGGATTCCGGTACAGAGGATTTCCATCCATAACATCTATGGGGACCAGAACTATATGGCGGTCAAGCTGAATCCGGTGGGGGTTATGCCCGTTATGTTTTCCTCGGCTTTGTTTATGCTTCCGGTGCTGACGGTTTCCCTGCTTGGCCGGCTATTTCCGGGGGATCCTGGAATCGGCTGGTGGGAGGAGAACCTGTCTCTGCTGAAACCCTTCGGCATTTTTATCTATGTTGTCTGTGAATATGTGCTTACCGTCGTTTTTTCCATGATCATGATCAGTCCCAAAAATGTCACGGAGCAGTTTTTAAAGAGCGGGGACAGCATAGTGGATCTTCATGCGGGCCGTGATACGAGGCGGTATCTGAGAGGCGTCATGTGGCGGATCAGCCTGTTTGGCGCCACAGTCATGGGGGCCTGCATCGCAGTTCCTAGGATCCTGCAGCTTAAAGGAGAGGCGGGCGGCGCCATGACCATGCTGCCGACCTCCGTGATGATGTTTACGGGCCTTTGGTGCAATGTTTACCGGGAAGCTGTGGCAGTCCGCAGATACGATGCCTGCCGGCCGCTGTTTTAGAAAGGAATTCGGAACCAATGATGCTGTATTTTATTCCGGCCTGGTACCAGAAGGGACAATGGTGCGAAAACGAGCAGAGCTGGACGATGCGGCGCATGCGTACGGAGTTTGACGACACGGTTAAGCAGATCCAGCTGTTTCACCGGAGCGGGACCTGTCCCTGTCAGATCGCACTTCTTGGCTTTGCGCCGAATTTCCGCCATTTTCTTCACAGGCAGGGGATGTACCGTGTGCCCTACTGGTCCTGCTTCGATGCAATCCAGGAGGTGAGGCGCAGGAAGGCCGCGGTGCTTTCCTTCCACAGGCTGAAGTGGCCGAAGGGAATTGAGTTTGTCTACAGCCCTTTTGTGGTGCTGGCTTTTTTGAAAAAAGAAAAATATGCGCAGATTGATTTTGGGGAGGGCGGAAATCCGATCCGGATCGATCTGTATCAAAACGGCAGAATCTGCCGGCGAAATATCTATGATGACAGAGGATTCATTTCCAGTACCATTCTTTATGAAAACGGAGAGCCGGTTTATCAGGATTATCTGATGGAAAACGGGATGTGGAAGCTGCGGCATTTTCAGGGAGACGGCCATGTGGAGATCAATGAGAAATGTCCGGAATATCTGCTTCTGTGCCGGGACGGGAGCCGGAGCGGGCAGTTTCTCAGGAAGGCTTATGAAAGCCTGGAGCAGGTGATTGAAGAGGTGGTGACCTCCTGGCTGTGGTTTACGGAAAAAGCGGACGTTTTCTGCGCCGCCATGCATGAACTCCATGCGGAGCTTTTGGGAGAAGTCCTGCAGGATAAAAAAGTGATCTTGTCGTTTTTTTCGGACCGGCCGCTGGACATGGCCCGGCCGGGAGTGCGGAAGCTGACGGAGCAGGCGGATTTCCTGATTGCGGATTCCGAAAAATACAGAAGGCAGATCCGGGAGGAAACCGGGGTTTCACAGGAGCGGACGGCGGCGATCCCGCCTTATGATTCCAGAGTGGATTTCGGGATCAGCAGGCAGATCCGTATCCGGAAGCTTCTCGTCCCGGTGGACGGCCTGGAGGAGGAAGTGTTCGGACGGCTGATCCGGCTTCTGGGGGAATATCTTCTTCGGGAAGAGGGGGTGCAGATCCATCTTTTTACCAGAAGGGCGGAATATGACAGAAAGGAAAGACTTCTGGAACAGGCCAGGGCGGCTCTTCGCAGTGCCGGCCTGGAGGAAGGCTGGGCCGCAGTGGAGGCGGAAACGGGAACTGCGGAAAACGGTCTTGAAGAGGGGGAGCCGGCTCCGGTCCGTTTTTTTGCAGAGCAGTGCGTAAGTGAACTGGAGGTTAGCAGATGCATGAGGGAGCAGAGGCTTCTGGTGGATATCAGAGAGGCTCCGGAGGTATACCTGCAGATCACGGCCCTCAGCCTTGGGATCCCTCAGATCGTGCGCACGGAAACAGAGTTTGTGGAGCCCGGAAGGAACGGCATGCTTCTGGAAAAAACAGAGAAGCTGCCCAAGCTTCTGGATTATTATCTTCATGGATTAAAGAACTGGAATGCGGCCATGGTGTCTTCCTATGAAATAGGAAAGGCATACACGACAGACCGGCTGCTGGAACGGTGGAGGGAGGTCATGGAGTCCGTTGGATAAAATTCGCATCCTGCAGCTTGGGGAGAGGGATTGGAAGGAAGCCTTCCGGCTGCCGGGACAGGTACAGATGGATCATGTCGATTTTTTTACGGAGCAGCCGGAACAGCCGTATGATCTGGTTTTTTTGGACAGGACGCCGCGTGATGAGGAGATCGGCCCTCTTCATGAGGCGGTTAAGGCCTATACGCTGTTTGTGACGGAGCGGGTAAAGCTTCAGGGGCAGACGGAATGGCTCTGCCGGTGCAAAAAGGCACAGTATATTGCCGACGAGAGGATTTCGGATTTTCTTCTGCAGGAGACCAGGTATTATTATGCAAAGCCTTACGGGGAAAAGGCCGGTCCGGGAGATCTGGCCGTTTCCAGGGACTTTTGCGGAAGGGTGGGCTGGGACGGCAGTCGCCGTCTGGTCCTGGAGGGGGAATTCGGAGAGAAATTTTGCCAGGCGGCTTACTGGCGGTATAACAGCTTCATTGCCGGGGGACAGGTGCTTGATCTGTGGCTGGAATATCAGAAAAGTCCGGAGGTGGGCATCGCCCTGTCCGTGACTCAGTTTGCAAGGGGAAGCCGGGAGATTCTTGGACAATGGAGATTTGACGAAGCGGAGCTGGAGCAGGTGGTCCGCCTGGAAAGCCGCTGCGGGGACGGCTGGCTGTTTTTCTCCGTAGAGGCGAAAGGAAGGGGGAGCCTGAAGCTGACGGGGCTCCATAAACGGCTTTCCAGAGGAAGCCACGGGCATTTCCTGCCGGGCGGAAGGCGGCAGGTGAGCTCTGCGGGGGAGGAGGCATTCAGCTACTTTGATCCGGGAGACCTTAGGCCGCCTCTTAACGTATATTTTTCCGGCTATAAGACTCTGGAAGGCTTTGAAGGCTATTATATGATGCGGGGGCTTGGCTGCCCCTTTCTTTTACTGTCGGAGCCCAGACTTACGGGCGGCAATTTTTATTTGGGCTCCGGGGAATACGAGAGCCTGTTTGCCGGGGTCATCCGGGAATGCATGGAAGAGCTTGGGTTTACGGAGGAGCAGGTGATCCTGTCCGGCCTTTCCATGGGAACCTTCGGAGCGCTTTATTACGGCTGTGAGCTTAAGCCCCGGGCCCTGATCCTGGGAAAGCCCCTGGCCAATATCGGAACGGTGGCGGCCCATGAGAAGCGTCTGCGCCCCGGCGGCTTTCCCACTTCCCTGGACGTACTGCGGTATCACTGCGGCAGCCTGGAGGAGGAGGCTGTAAAAAGGCTGGACGCCAGATTCTGGGACCGGTTTGACCGGACAGACTGGGGAAATACCAAATTTATTGTTTCGTATATGCTGGAAGACGACTATGACGCAGAAGCGTACGGGATGCTCCTGTCCCATGTCCGGTCCGGCGGCGCGCAGGTATACGGAAAGGGGATCCATGGCCGGCATAACGACAATACGCCGGCGATCGTTAACTGGTTTGTCAGCCAGTACCAAAAAATATTAAGGGAAGATTTTTCAAGAAAGACGGGACAGAAATAATGGGAGAGCTATGGAAAATTTACTGGAATGAGTATGCCTCCGATACCTATCTGTACGGCTCAAGGATCCGTTATCATAAAAGGGACGACGTGGAATTTCAAAATGCGCTGATGCCGCCGGGGACCATAATCAAACAATGGTATTCAAAGACCAATTATCAGGCGCAGCGGATCGAGCCGGCGCTTCCGCTGATCGACGGGGAGGGAGAATATGAGCTGACCGTGGAGATCGACTGTCCGGAGGGAGAAGCCTGGCTTGTGCGGCTGATGTATTATGATAAATATGAAGAAGAGGCGGGAAGCGTCTTTGTCAGAGACCGGGTGACCAGGTTTCGGTGTCCGCTGAAAACCTGCAGCTACCGGCTGCAGTTGATTAACGGAGGGATGAGCGGGTTCCGTTTTCATTTTATGAGCATTCGGGAAATCGAGTATGAAGCAGAAGAGGAAGTTTAAAAAATTTGATAAGATTCTCAGGCGGGTCAGAAGCTGCGGGGAACGGATGGCGGGGCTCTCGGACGAGGCGCTGGCCGGCCTGACCGCAGAGTTTAAGGAACGGCTGGCAGGCGGGGAAAGCCTGGATGGGCTTCTGCCGGAAGCCTTTGCGGCGGTCTGTGAGGCAGACCGCAGGATTCTGGGAATGGCGCCCTATGACGTGCAGGTGCTGGGAGGGATCGCACTCCATAAGGGGTATCTGGCCGAAATGAACACCGGAGAGGGAAAGACGCTGGCGGCCACCATGCCCTTATATCTCAATGCGCTTGCGGGAAAGGGCGCTGTCCTGGTGACGGCCAATGATTACCTGGCTCTGCGGGACGCCGGGGAAATGGGAAAGGTTTACCGTTTTTTAGGGCTTTCCGTAGCGGCCGGCGTTCCGGAAAGAACCGGGGAAAGCTTTACCAATGAGGATAAGAAGAGGATCTACGGATCGGACATTGTCTACACGACCCACAGTGTGCTGGGCTTTGACTATCTCCTCAACAACCTGGTGACCAGGGCCGAAGACCGGTTCCTGCGGGAATTTTACTATGTGATCATTGATGAGGCGGATTCGGTGCTTCTGGATGCGGCCCAGACCCCTCTGGTGATTTCCGGCGTGCCGAGAGTCCAGTCCAATCTGTATGAGCTGGCGGATTTTTTTGTCATGACGCTGGCGGAGGATCAGGATTATCAGCGGGAAGAAAAAAAGGTGTGGCTTACGGAGGAGGGAATCCGGTATGCGGAAACCTTTTTTCAGATCGACAATTTTTACGGCAGGGAGCATTTTGAGATCAACCGCCATGTGACCCTGGCCCTCCGGGCTCATGTGCTGTTTGAGAAAGGGGAGGCATATGTGGTATCCGGCAGACAGGAGCTTCTGCTCCTGGACGGCGGCTCCGGGCGGATGCTCAGCGGCGTGAAGCTCCGGGGAGGCCAGCATCAGGCGCTGGAGGTGAAGGAAGGACTGAAGCCTTCCCAGGAAAACCGTTCTGTGGCGGCCATTACCTTTCAGAACCTGTTCCTGTTGTTTCCGAAGATGGCGGGGATGAGCGGCACCATGGCGGATGCGGCAGAAGAAGTGAGAAGCGTGTACGGCGTAAAGGTGCTGGTGATCCCGCCCAACCGGCCTAAACAGAGAGTGGATCTGCCGGACCGTTATTTTCCGGACCGGGAAGGGCAGTTTCAGGCGGCCCTGGAGGAAGCGGTACGGATCCACCGGACCGGCCGGCCGGTGCTGATCGTCGTTTCTACCATAGGAGAGACGGAGCTGGTCTCCAAAAGCCTTCTGGAAGAACAGATTGCCCATAATGTGCTGAATGCCAATAATGCCTTCTGGGAGGCGGACATGATCAAAGAGGCCGGACAGAAGCATGCGGTCACGGTGGCGACGGCCATGGCGGGCCGGGGGACGGACATCCGGCTGGGCGAGGGCGTGGAGGAGCTTGGAGGGCTTGCGGTGATCGGGATCGGAAGAATGGCAAATGTCCGGATGGAGCGGCAGGCGAGAGGGAGGGCCGGAAGGCAGGGGGATGCGGGTTCGAGCCGCTTTTTCGTATCTCTCCAGGATCCGGTGGTGGAGACCGGGGGAGCCTCCGGCCTGGAAAAATACACGGAGAACGGAAAACGGATCGGAAGCCGGAGGTTAAAAAGGATCATAGACAGATCCCAGGCGCTGGGGGAGGAATTCGCAGTCCTCTCCAGACGGAGGGCGGTGGATTATGATAAGGTCATCCGGAGGCAGAGGGAATTAATCTATGCGACCAGAGAGGAGCTTCTTGCCGGCGGCGGGCCGGGGATGGAAAAGATCCTTAAGCTGGCAGAGGAAACGATCGGCCGGTTCCTGGGCCGCGGGAAGGAGATTGACCGGGCAAAGGTCGGCCGGTATATCCTGGATCATATCTCCTACCGTCTGGACGGGGATCTGGACCGCCTGGACGTAAAAAACCGGGCGGCAGTCCGGCAGTATCTTTTGAAGAAAACGGCTTTGGGCCTGAAGGCACAGAAGGAACGGCTGGGCAGCATGCGGAATATGAATGATTTTATGCGGGTGGCGGTTCTTAACGCAGTGGATCAGGCGTGGGTGGAGCAGGTGGATTATCTGCAGCAGCTTCAGGCGGCGGTGTCCGGCAGGGCCACCGCCCAGAGGAACCTGCTGGCCGAATACCAGAACGACGCCTTTGATTCCTTTCGGAAAATGGAAGAGACCGTTTACGATAACGCCCTGCGGAACATCCTGCTCAGCGAGGTGTATCTGGATGAAGAGGGGAAGGTCCATATTTTGTTTCCGTAAATATTATGAATTACAGGAAATTGCGAAACTAAAAAATCCATGAAAGCAGCAGGCTTTGGACGGATCTATTGCCAGAATACTCTTATAATTTGAGGTTCGCAAACACCTGAATTTTGAATTATGCAGAAGGGAGAGATCATGATCTACAATTTTAATCTGGGGATCGGCTGGGCCAGCAGCGGAGTAGAATATGCGCAGGTTTACCGGGCGAAGATCCTGCGGAAGATCGGAAAAGAAGCAAGGTTCGTGTTCACCGACATGTTCCCAAGGGACAATATTCAGCATATGACAGAAAACATAGGTTTTCTGGATTCAGAGGTTTTATGGCTGTACACGTTTTTTACGGACTGCAGGATTTCGCCGGTCACCTATACCCTTGGCCGGCTGGAGGAAACCTTTGGGCGCAGGGATTTTACGTGTTCCAGGGACGGGGCCAGGGTGAAATATACGTTTCCAGGGACGGACTGCTACTATACGGTCTATCTGGTAAATGAGAAGGAGGACCGGGTCCACCGGGTGGAGATGGTTGCAGGCGGATGTCTGATCCGCAAGGATTATTATACGTACTGCAGGATTTATTCCGAGTATTATGCGCCCCTGGACAGAAAAGCGCATCTGTATCTGCGCAGGTTTTTTAACGAGGACGGGACGACGGCCTATGAGGAAATTACAGACGGGGACTTTGTCATGTACCGGTTTCCGGACAGGCTCCTGTGTTCCAAAGAAGAGCTGGTGGGCTATATGGTATCCCGGCTGAGCCTTACGAGAAAGGACACGGTCCTTATCGACCGGACGACGGGGATCGGACAGGCCATCCTGCAGAACGCTTCACCTGCGCGGGTCGGGATCGTGATCCATGCGGATCATTTCAGCGAGGGCAGCACTGACGAGGAACACATCCTCTGGAATAATTATTATGAGTATGCCTTTTCCCAGCACCGAAGGATCCGGTTTTATATTGCTTCCACCGATGCCCAGAACCGACTTTTGAAAAAACAGTTTCTGCAGTATCTGGGGGTAAGCCCCAGGGTGGTGACTATTCCGGTGGGAAGCCTGGACGGGTTAAAGGTCCCGGAAAAGAGCAGGCGGAGGGCTTCTCTGATCACGGCCTCCAGGCTGGCGGAGGAAAAGCATGTGGACTGGCTGGTGGAAGCGGTGGCAGCCGCCAGAGGGCAGGTGCCGGAGGTTTCGCTGGACATTTATGGAAAAGGGGGCGGGGAAGAGAGGCTCAGGGCGCTGATTGAAAAGCTTCACTGCGGGGACTGCGTGCGGCTCATGGGGCAGCAGGATCTGGAAAATGTATACCAGAATTATGAAGCCTATCTTTCCGGCTCCACCAGCGAGGGGTTCGGGCTTACCCTGATGGAAGCGGCCGGTTCGGGTCTTCCCATCATTGGCTTCGACGTGCGTTACGGAAACCAGAATTTTATCGACGACGGGAAAAACGGATACCGGCTGCCGGTGAGCGGCCAAATGGAAAAGGAGGAGCGGGTCCGGGGGCTGGCAGAATGCATCGTCCGTCTTTTTACGGAGGCGGATCTGGAAAGCTTCCGTCAGCATTCTTATAAAAAAGCAGAGAAATATCTTACAGAAAGGGTGGAACAGAGATGGGGAAAGGTGTTGGGATAAACGATGCGCTCCTGCTTTTCGATCATTACGGGGAGGACAGCCGGAGCCTGCATACGTCCTTTAAACTGGCGGGCTACGACTGCCCGGCGGCGGTCATTGAGGACGACGGGTTTCTGCCGGAGGACGTGATGTCGGTGTACGGCTTTTTCCTGGGCGATTTTAAGAGGGCTTTTGGGGGCCATGGGAGGCCCAGATATTTTAACGAGATTGCCGTGCCGGATTATTGGGAGATAAGCGGAAATAACAGCGGAGGAAAGGTGCAGGATCTGAGCCGGGAACGGGGCCGGATCTTTTATGCGGAGCCGAAGCACAGGCGGCTTGTGCGGATCGTGGACTGGTATGACGAAAGGGGAACGGTCCGCTTCAGCGACCATTACAACCGGTACGGGGCCGTTTATGCCAGGACGGTTTTTAACGCAAAGGGACATAGGGTAAACCGGACTTATTTTTCGGCGGAAGGAAAAGAGGTTATCGTGGAAAATTATGTCACCGGCGACATTATTTTAGAGGATGAGGGGAAGGTGCGGGTTTTCCGGTCAAAAACGGAGCTGGTGCTGTATTTTTTTGTAAGGGCGGAGCTTAAGCAGAGCCGGATTTTTTTTAATTCTCTGTCGACGCCCTTTTTCGTGTCCAACCGGTTGAGGTCCTTTGCCAAACGGGACGTGCTGTTCTGGCAGGAGCCGGTGGGGGAAGAGATTCCGGGGAACATGCAGGTGATCCTAAAAGGGGGAGCCGGCCGCACGGATCATGTCGTGGTGCAGAAAAGGCAGTCTTATGAGAAGCTGCTCTTTCTTGGGGCAGACCCGAAGAAGGTACGCAGGCTTGGGTTTATTTATCCCTTTGCGAAGGAAAACAGGCATCGGCCGGAGGCCCTGATCTGTACGAATTCCGACCAGATCGAGCATCTTTCCGAGCTTGTCAGGGCGCTTCCCGGAATGCATTTCCATATTGCGGCCCTTACGGAAATGTCCGGCAGGCTTTCCGAGGCGGGAAATTATGAAAATGTAAGCCTGTACCCCGGCGTGAAGCCGGGGCTTCTGGATGATTTGTTTCTGCGCTGTGATTTTTATTTTGACATCAACCACGGGTCTGAGATCGTCTCGGCGGTCCGGAGAGCCTTTCTGCACAGGCATCTGATCTTTGCCTTCCGGGAGACGATGCATCAGGGGGCGTATGTGGCAGAGGAGCAGGTGTATCCGGCGGATAACTGGAAGCAGATGGCCCGCAGCGCAGGCTCGGCCCTGGAGCAGGAAGGGGTCATGGAGAAGCTCCTTCTGCTGCAGATGGAGGCGGCCATGGCAGAGGAGGAAAAGGATTACCGGGATTTGGAAAAAATATGATTGGATCCGGCAGCAGGCGATTCCCGGAATTGACAGTTTTTTCTTTGTTGTATATAATAGCATATGGAACTCAGAAAAACTCAGAAGATTAAGAACAGGGTGGGAATAGCTATGGATGTCATTGCGTGCCTGACGGAAGCGAAAGAGCAGGGGGCGTCGGATATTTTTATCGTGGTCGGACGGCCCTTATCCATAAAAGTCAACGGCGTCCTGCGGGAGATCACGGATACGAAGATCCTTCCGGCGGATGCGGCGGAATTTATTGAGAAGATCTATGAGCTGGAAGGACACCGGGACATGAAGCATCTGACGGAGTCGGGGGACGATGACTTCTCCTTTGCGATCCGGGGCGTGTCCCGGTTCCGGGTCAGCGTGTACCGGCAGAGGGGGAGCCTGGCGGCGGTGGTGAGGGTGATCACCTTTGATCTGCCGAAGCCTTCGGAGATCGGCGTCGGGCCGGAGATCCTGGCCCTGTCGGACTATACCAAGGGCATGGTGCTGGTGACGGGGCCTGCCGGGAGCGGAAAGTCCACGACCCTGGCCTGCATCATCGACCGGATCAACGAGACCAGGGAGGGGCATATCATTACCCTGGAGGATCCCCTGGAGTTCCTTCATTCCCATAAGAAGAGCATTGTGAGCCAGAGAGAGGTGGGCCTGGATACCGGAAGCTATCTGTCTGCCCTGCGGGCGGCCCTGAGGCAGAGTCCGGATGCCATCCTTCTGGGAGAAATGAGAGATCATGAGACCATCCAGGTGGCCATGACGGCGGCGGAGACCGGCCATCTGGTCCTGTCCACGCTCCATACCATCGGGGCGGCCAATACGGTGGACCGGATCGTTGACGTGTTCCCGCCGGAGCAGCAGCGGCAGATTGCGGTGCAGCTTTCTTCCGTGCTCCGGTCGGTGGTGTCTCAGCAGCTGGTGCCTACGAAGGACGGCCGTCTGGCCCCGGCCTTTGAACGGATGACGGTGAACCCGGCCATTCGGAACATGATACGGGAGAGCAAGTTCCATCAGATCGACGGAGCCGTGTATACGGCAGGCGGCGGGGAGATGTTCTCCATGGATTCCAGTCTTCTGAAGCTTTATAAAGAAGGAAGCATTACCTTCGATACGGCGCTCCATTATGCGTCCAATCCGGATATGCTTTCCAAAAAAATGAAGTGATCAAGGGGGATTTTATGGATCGAAAGGGATTTTACAGGGGGATCTGCCTGATTTTCGGGATCTGCCTGCTCCTTGGAGGCTGCGGCGCAGCGGCGGAGCCGTCAGAAGGGTCGGCCCCTGCCGCACTGGAGGAGGAGGGCGTTCCCGCCAGCGGGTCGCCGGGAAGGAATCAGGCAGGAGGCGCTGCGGCGCAGGGGAGCAGCGCAGGGAAGCCGGATCCGTCAAAGAGCACGGAGGAAATTCCCTCCGGAAGCCGGGACAGCAAGCCGGTGGCCCTGGTGCCGGAGGCTTCCGGAGAGACGGTATATGAAAAAGAACTGGCCGTTATGGACGCCTCCCATACGGAAGACGGCTATGTGATGGTGGAATATCTGGGGCAGGTGGAAAAGGTCAAGCTTCAGGTGGAGACGCCGGAGGGAGTTACCTACACCTATACCAAGGGGAAGGGCATGGAGGTTTTTCCTCTGACGGGAGGGGACGGGGATTATAAAATTTCCGTCTGGGAGCAGCGGCCCGCCAAGGGGGATTACCTGAACGTGTTCAACCAGACGGTCACGGCAGAGCTTGCAGACGTGTTTTCCCCCTATCTTTACCCTAATCAGTATGTGAACTTTTCGCCGGACAGCAAGGCGGTGGCCCTGGGAGCCGAGCTGGTCAGCGGGGCGGCGGACGATTTGGACGCCGTCACCAGGATCTATACTTATATTACGGAAAATATTACTTATGATATGGATAAGGCCAGAAGCGTCCAGAGCGGATATGTGCCGGTGGTGGATGAGATTCTGGACTCCGGCACGGGGATCTGCTTTGATTATGCGGCGGTCATGGCGACCATGCTCCGGACGCAGCGGATCCCGACCAGGCTGGAGATCGGATATGCGGGGGACGTTTACCATGCCTGGATCAGCACCCATATCGACGGGGTCGGCTGGGTGAACGGGATTATCCAGTTTGACGGTTCGGAGTGGCAGCTGATGGATCCGACCTTTGCGGCCAATTCCAGCAGCTCCGCACTTAAGGACTTTATCAGCGAGGGCGATAATTATCAGGTGAAATACCTTTATTAAGGGGGATTTATGGGACAGATAGTAAAGAAGCCGCTGAAGGACAGGGAGCTGTCTTCCTTCTGTGAACAGATGGCGATGATGCTGAAGGCAGGGATCTCTTCCCTGGAGGGGATCTCGATCCTGAAGGAGAGCCTTACGGATGCGGAGGGGCGCGCCATTCTGGAAGAGGTGTATGAGGAACTGGAGATGAGCGGGGAATTATGCGGGGCCCTTACGAAGACGGGCGTTTTCCCCCGGTATTTTCTGAATCTGACGGAGATCGGCGAGCGGGCCGGAAGGCTGGACGAGGTGTTTTCTTCGCTTGCCGCCTATTATGACAGACAGGATGCCCTGTCGAAGAACATTAAGAGCGCAGTTACCTATCCCTGCGTGATGATCGGGATGATGCTGGCCGTGATTCTGGTGCTGGTGATCCGGGTCATGCCCATCTTCAGCCGGGTTTATGAGCAGCTGGGGACGGAGATGAGCGGCGTTTCCAGGGGCATTATGAATATCGGGACCTGGCTTGGCCGTTACAGCCTGGCGATCCTGGTCATTGCCGTTCTTCTGGCAGCTTCTGCGCTGTATCTTTTTATGACTCAAAGGGGCAGAAGCCGCCTGACGGCCATAGGCCGGCGCCTTCCTTTTACAAAGAGGATTTATGAGGCGACCGCCCTCAGCCGCTTTGCCGACGGCATGGCCATTACCTTAAAGAGCGGGCTGGATTCCGATGAGGGACTGGAGCTTTCCGGCAAGCTGACCGAGAGCCCGGCGCTGCGGGAGAAAATTGAAGAGTGCCGCAAAAAGACGGCGGAGGGCGAAGAGCTGGGAGCGGCCTTTCAGGAGTCCGGCGTGTTTTCCGGCCTTCATGCCCGCATGGTGAACGTGGGGATCCTGTCCGGCTCCCTGGATCAGGTGATGGAACGGGTGGCGGAGCAGTATGCCCAGGAGGCCAATGACAGGATTTCGAAAACCGTGTCCCGCCTGGAGCCGACGCTGGTGGCCGTTATGTCGGTTCTGGTGGGAATGATCTTGCTGTCGGTGATGCTGCCCCTGATGGGGATTATGAGCGGCATCGGCTGAGAAGGGGGTAAAGAATGAACCGTTTCAGTGACGGAAAGAAGAGGCGTTCTCTTCCCGGTTTCCTGCTCCCTTTCCTTCTGTTCCTTGTGATTTTCTTTTTCGCGTTTCGGGGGATTTCTTCCATTTCGGACACGGCGGCCGCAAAGGAAATGGAAGGGCTGGAGCAGACGGTTTACCGGGATATCGTCCATTGCTATGCGTCGGAGGGCTGTTACCCTCCCGGCATCGATTATCTGAAGGAACATTACGGCCTTGTCTGGAATGAGGAGCGGTACTGGATCGATTATCAGCCCATCGGCTCCAACCTGATGCCGGACGTGACCGTGGTGAAGCATGGAGGTGCAAGGTGAGATTAAAAACGGACTTCCTGTTTACCCTGCTTCTTTTCTGCGTATTTGCCATATCGGCTTTCAGCCTGGTGGTCATCGGGGCCGGCGTCTATGAAAACAGCGTTTCCTCCATGGAGCAGAATTTCGAGGGGCGGACTGCCCTGGCTTATGTGGCGGAGAAGGTAAGGCAGAACGACGCGGGGGCCAATGTCTCTGCCGGGGACGGGATCCTTCAGATTACGACGGAGGATGCGGACGGAAGCTATACGCTTTATATTTATGAGCACGATGGATTCCTGCGGGAGCTGTTTACCAGGACGGAGCTGCCTTTTGACGCGGAGGCCGGACAAAAGCTTCTGGAGGTGGAGGGTTTTTCGGTATCGGAAAGGGAAGAGGGGCTGCTGGAGATTTCTGCGGCCGGGGAGGGAGAGGCTTCGATCTCCCTGCTTCTCCATCTGAAATCCGAAGGATCCGGGATCTGATTGATTATTTCCGAAAGGAAGACGGCCATGTCACAGAGAAGACACAGATCCAGCCTGTTTTTGCTGGAGCTCATACTTGTCATTTTTTTCTTTTCCCTGGCAAGTGCGGTTTGTATTCAATTATTTGTAAAGGCGCATCTGACGGAGCAGGAAACGAAAGCCCTGAACCGGGCGATTCCTTTGGCGGAAAGTGCGGCGGAGGCTTTTCACAGTGTTTCAGGCGATCTGGAGGGGCTTAAGGCGCTGTTTCCGGAGGGGCGGCTGAATGAGGCCGGGGACGGCTTTCTGGCTTTTTACGACGGAGACTGGAGTCCGGTGGAGGACGAGGGGGCCGGCGTTTATACGCTTGCCATTGTGCCGGCGGAGACTGCTGCCGC
>CATJIW010000102.1 GCA_949740745.1 uncultured Lachnospiraceae bacterium
GGTCTGCGATGGAAAGCATCCGCCGCCCCGTCCCTTACAAAATACAGGAGAAAATATTATGGACAAAGAAACCTTATTCTATATGTCAGTCGACACCCTGGAGGACCTAAAGCCCATCGGAAGCATCTTTGACCTTTCCGGCAAGGTGGCCGTGGTAACAGGAACCCTGGGCCTGGCCCTGACCGTGATCTACCGGCTGGCCGAATGCGGAGCCAGCGTAGTATGCGGGGCCAGAAATGCGCAGGCCGGGAATCTCGTGGAAAAAGAAATGACCGGCCGGGGATACCAGGTGAAATTCAAGCAGACGGACGCAGGCAGGCTGGAGGACATCCGGGCTCTGGTGGCCTTTGCGGAAGAAACCTACGGCACCGTGGACATCGTGGTACCCATTGCGGCAGTCTGGGAGGCCAGAGCCTTCGTGGACGTGGAGGAGGAAACCTGGGACAAGATCCTGGACACGGACCTCAAAGGCCAGTACTTCCTGTGCCAGGCAGCGGCCCGCAGCATGATCCGCGGCAGAAAGGGCGGAAAGATCGTCGCCATCTCCTCGGTGGCCTACCGGGCGGACGACATGGCAAAAATGGCGATGATGACGCCCTACAATGCGGCCAAGGCCGGCGTGATCGGCATGGCGCAGGGCATGGCAAAGGAATTAAAGCAGTACGGCATCAACGTTAACTGCGTGGCGCCGGGCGGCATGCTGACTCCGGGCGCCATGACCAACGGCACCGCTGCGTCCAGGCTTTACGGGCCGGAATATGACAGGGATCTGATGGAAAACGGCAAAGCAACTCCGGTCGCCGCCAACCCGGACGAAGTGGCGCTTATGATCGTCGCCATGTGCACCGACATTTCCAACTACATGTATGGACAGGTGATCGACGTGGACGGCGGAAGCCAGTTCTCCTTTCAGGAAAAGCCCTGGAGCTTTACCATGGAAGGCGGGCTTCACGCATAACCCCGGCCCCAAAGACATGCCCCTCGTCCCAAAACAAATCAGAATGGAGTTTGAATTATGAGTATCGCTCTCGGCCAGGATGTTCAGAAAAAAATGATGGCAGGAATTATAAAGCTGGCAGACGCCGTGAAGGTAACCCTCGGTCCTCTCGGCCGGAACGCAGCGCTGTACCAGAAGGCAAATCTGCGGGGCGCCGAGTATTCTGACGCTCCGCAGGCGGGCAGCCATGTCCTGATGACCAATGACGGCGTCACCATTGCAAAAAGCATAGTCCTGCCGGATCCTTACGAAAACATGGGTGCCGCACTCCTGAAAGAAGCCGCCCTGAGGACCAAAGAAGCCGTCGGGGACGGCGCTTCCACCACCATCGTCCTGGCGGAACGCCTCCTGCAGAGCGCATTCCGCCATATTGCCGCAGGAGCGGATCCCGTCGCCCTCCGTTCGGGGATCCGCAAGGCCTCCGGGGCGGCTTTAAAAGCGCTGTCGGATTCCGCGGTCTCCATAAGCACCCAGGAAGAACTCTCTCTCGTGGCTTCGGCCGCCTGTCAGGACGACGGGCTGGGAGCCATGATCGGAGAAGCCCTCCATACAGTAGGGCCTGAAGGCGTCATAAACGTTACTGAATCCGGACGGCCCGAATCGACTCTTGCCATCGAACAGGGCATTATCCTGGACCGCGGATTTCTCTCCCCTCTCATGGCGACCAATGAATCAAAGACCGCCGCCGAGCTTCATAACCCGATGGTCCTGATCTGCGGCCGGAAATTTTCCGATCCGGGCGACCTGATCCCCGCTTTGATCCTGGCTGCAGAGTCCGGCCGGCCCTGCCTGATCATTTGTGAGGGCGTAGAAGGAAGGGCCATGGGCCTGATCCTCAAAAACAAGCTGGAGGGCGACATGGACGTCGTCTGCGTGACGGCCCCCCTCTACGGCGAAGGCCGCAAATGGAGAATGGAAGACCTGGCAGTCCAGGTCGGCGGCGTTTTCCTCACGGAAGAGCCGGGTTATGACATCCGGCAGATCACAAAAGACCTGTTCGGCTCCGCAGGCTATGCGAAAATTACCAGAACCCGGACTATCATTACCGATCCCGGCGGCAGGCCGGAAGCAATCCAAAAACAAATCCAAAAAATCCGCTATCTGGCGGAGCATACGGATTACGACTTTAATAAGGAACGGTATCGGGAACGGCTGGCGCGGCTGGTCTCCGGCATCGCCCGCATCGAAGTGGGAGGGCGGACAGAACCGGAACTGTGGGAACGGAAAATGCGGGCGGAGGACGCCGTCCGTGCGGCACAGGCCGCTTATGAAAAAGGAATCGTTCCCGGCGGCGGGACCGCGCTGCTCAGCCTGTCCCCCGTTTTAGAACGGCTTGCAGAAAAAAGTCCGGACAGGCAGCGGCCGGGAATCCGGATTGTCGCAGAGGCCCTGAAGGCCCCCGCCGGACAGATTGCAGAAAATGCCGGATTAAACGGAAGCGCACTGGCCGCAGAGCTTGCAGGCAAACCGTCCGGAACCGGGTACGACCTGCTTTCCGGAAGATACGTGGACATGCTCTCAGCCGGAATCGCAGACCCCCTGAAGGTAACCTCCGCGGCCCTGCGAAACGCCTGCTCAATCGCATCCGTCCTGCTTACAGGCGAGGCCGGCGTACTTGCCCCCAAAAAAGAAGAAACCTGACAGAGGAAACAGTTATGGAATCAAAAGAAGAAATATGGCGGCAGTTTGTCGAAGCATATGAAATCGAAGTTCCCGAAGAAAAAGTGGAAGAAGAGCTTCGTTATATCCTGCTGGAAATGCGGCACCGCCTTCAGTACGACACTCTCATCAACCATGCCGTCCATCTGAATCCCCGTGCCGAAATAGCCTCCAGAGAAGAGGAATACCGGCGCCTCGCCCGTTACGAAGCAAAATCGGAGCTGGTCATGAAAGAACTTCTGGCCAAATGGAACCCCTCCGTAACCAAAGACGAGCTTCTACAGGAAGCCCGTGCCGTCGCCGTCCGCCAGAATGCCGACGCAGACCTGGTAAAAGCCTTCTTCGGAGAGGATCTGGCCATGCTGGAGCGGGATCTTAAGGAGCGCAAGATAAAAGCCCGGATCTGCAGGAAGCAGGAAGAATAAACCGTGCCGCATAAGACATATACACATGCAAAAACCTGGGAGGCCTGTCCCAGGTTTTTGTTGTAGGATTTCTTTTACTGCTCCTTGGCAGCCAGATATTCATTGATTGCGCCGACCAGGCCGATCGGATCAATCCCGTGCACCGCGGCAGCCTCTGCCAGAGATTCTCCCTGGGCGGAGGGGCAGCCGATGCAGGGCATGCCGGCTCCCATCAGGATCGGGATGATCCCCTGGTCTATCTGAATTGCCTCACCGATCAACGTATCCATTGTCACCTTTGCCATGACGGTTCCTCCTGAATGATAATTTCTTTAAATGATTTTTTATTCTTTACGTAGTATAGCAGTTTTATCCTCTCCTGTAAACCCCCCGGTGGTTTGCAGAGCATCCTGCCGGTCCGCATTTTTTCTCTCAGGAGCCTTTACTTCTGTTCCTCCTTCGGCTTCCTGAAGCACTCGATCACAGGAATCATCAGGAAAGCCACGATCCCGGCGGTAAAGCCGCCGTTATAGAGAAGGAACCCGCCGTGGATCAAAGGGACGCTGGTGACGAGGATCGCATGGACCGCCCCGGCCGCCACCCCGGCAAGGAACCCGAACCTCCCGCTCACCGGCGCAAGGCCGCTTGCGAAGGCCACGCCAACCAAAATCCCCTGGGTGACCAAGGTCCAGCTCTGCGCCGGCGCAATCCCGGACGCAAACATGGCGAAAGGAAGCAGGGAAGCCAGAGCGTAGCCCACCAGAATGGGGAACACGGTCCTCGGCTGGGCGCCCTGGGCGCTGAAGGACATCATGCACATAAGAGCCCCCATGGTGGCACCGGTAAATTTCACCGCCGGGAACGTCACCGCTCCATCCGCCAGGGTCATTCCGTGTACGATATTAAAATAAAGAAGGAGGAACAGCCCGTAAAGACCAATATTCACAAAGGTAGCCGGAACCCCGAAAAGCTCCGCATAATCCGTTTTGTAGCTGTCGCTCTTCCACAGCTTTTTATAATCCTTAAAGCAGTTCTTATCCATCAGATATGCCACAAGGAGAAACAGCACAAAAACAATCCCAAAGAAGACACTGACGAAAAGCTGTTCCCCGTCTCCTAAATTGGTGTTGGAAGGCACCTCCACGCCTGCGGACTTGAAAAAGACACAGAACATGAAAAACGCAAGGAAGCCTGCCGCCGGGCCTGCATTGTACAGGTCGTAGCCCTTGTGGAAATTAGGAGCATGGGCACAGAGGGCCGGCATCACGAGACCCACGACGACACCGAAGACAATTGCGATCAGTAGACCCACAAAAGAAAAGCCCGACGCCTCCTGGTTGGGATAACGAAAGATAAACTCACTGGCAAAGGGCGCCAGGGCCGTCGCAAACAGCGACAAATTGGCAACGCTCCCGAAGGATACCTTCTTGATCCTCGAATACACCCACACGCCGAAAATAAAGGGCCAGATATTAATGCAGTTCATGCCGAAGGTCCCGTACCCCACGTTCAGCCAGAAGGCCGCCACCGTAAGGCCGGTGCATTTCGCTTTACTGAAATACAGCACCCCGCAGCAGATCAACCCGATCAGGCCCGTGTTCAAAAAGGCGCTCCCCAGCCCTCCCAGGACGAAATAGTCCATGGTAAACTGGGACGGCCGGGTGTTGATCCGCACAAAGCCCGGAATCAGCTCTCCCCAGTTTCCGGCGCACGCCGCACCGATCAGAAACGCCACGGAAAACGCCAGAAGCGCCCTCAAAATCATTTTGCTGCTGTCCCACGTTCTCTCACTGCTCATAGAAATATCCTCCTTTACTTCCCCTTGCGCCCCTGTGCAAAAAGGACAGCATTCGTCAATCACAAATGCTGCCCAGACGGTCGGCTCCTATGGACTTCGACTGCACCGTGTTTCTCACGTCTGCCCGTCAGCAATCGAAGTCTTTTCTCTGTCAATACTATAGCACGCATCTCTAAATCCGTCAATTACGAATTTACAGGCAACTCATCATATACGGAGGAATGCAGAGGATTTCCTCCTTCACAGCAAAGTCCCGGGGATGTATGATAAGCATCTCCCGCTTTTCAAGATCCTCCTTTCCAAAATCCAGAAGATACCTTTTAGGTAATTGCGAAACTCAAAAATTTATTGAACATTCTCACATTTCGCAATTGCCTGATCCATAAGATACATTTTTATATGTCTCTCCTTTAACAGGATCGCCATAGTTGGGGCAATTATCCCTTTGCTTTATTCTTTTTCCCCCAAAAGTTTTCCTCTGTCGATTTCCGTCACTGTGTCGCAGAGCGTTGAAATATCCTCCCTGTTATGACTGGCCAAGAGGATCGTTTTGCCCTGTTCTTTCAATTCCAGAAAAAGCTTCCGCATGTCAGACACCCCCTGGTTATCCAGTCCGTTCATTGGCTCGTCCAAAATTAAAAGATCGGGGGCCTCCATGATTGCCTGGGCGATCCCCAGTCTCTGGCGCATGCCCATGGAATATTTGCCTACATGTTTCCTGCTCTTCGGTTCCAGGCCGACCCGTCTTATCACGTCCCGAATCTCTTGTTTTCCGATTTCATTTCGAATACAGGCCAAAAAGCTCAGATTTTGATACCCGCTGTACCCAGGCAAAAATCCAGGAGTTTCAATGATGACGCCAACTCTCGGTGGCGCTTCAATTTCTTTCCCGATTTTTTTCCCCTCCACGAGAATCTCCCCCGCATCCAGTTTCAAAAACCCGCAAATGCATTTGAAAAGTACCGTTTTCCCACTTCCGTTCCTCCCGATAATCCCATGAATCTTCCCGGCTTCAAAGCTCAATGAAACGTCATCCAGTGCCTTGTATTCTTTAAACTTCTTTGTCACGTGTCTGACTTCGATCTTGATCCCGTTCTCCATTTTGATTCCTCCTAATCTCAACACCGAAACTATCCAATTGCCGTTTTACACAAGAACCATTGTCAGACGCCTAAATCTCCTCGGCTACGCCCAAATCTTTTCTCCTTATCCCCACATAAGAAAACCCAACAAAAACCCCGACCAAAAAGAACAAGCATAGGTAAATGTAAAGAGGCGACGCATAGCCTCCATAGCCATTCCAGCTACATAACGTCAGATCCATCCACACTGGCGGCGCAAAATAATGAGCGATTTTCTCTGGCACCAACCTTGTAAGCAACAATGGCGACAGAACCAGCAATGCGCTTGCAATCGTGCCACTTCCATTCTTTATCCACAAATTCAGAGCATAGTTTAAAACACCAATCAATACGCTGTTTAGGCAGATCACCGTCAACACCAGAAACAGTGCCTGCGGCGGAGTAAATTCTGCAATCACATAATAATCCAACTGTCTCATGGACACCGAGGCGCCAGCCGCAGTTTGTGTCAGGGTCCCCAAAACCTTTCCCCATCCCGTCATAAACCGGACCCTCGGCAACAGCAAAGCCACCGACAGTAAAAACAGCCCCGCCGCATAAATCATCGACTGCACCCAGATATACAGCATAGTTCCCCAAAACCAACGTTTTCTTCCGCAACGGACAATTTGCATGTAGGAATTCGGATTCAAAAAAGGGGCGTCGCAAAAAATCAGCAGCGCTCCCAAAACAATGAAAATCTGATTCCCCGTATTTCCAGCGAAAAACGGAAGCACCCATGGAGACACCGGGATATCAACCAACCCCGAAAAAGTTTTGAGCTTGTCAGAAAAATCCAACATCAAAAAGGCAGCCATCAAAAAAGCAAGATAAATCCGCGGCTTATATAAGCTTTTTCTTATGCTATTGCCGCATATTTGTATAATCATCTTTACGCTATCCATAATTCCTTTTTCCTTCTACCCATTTTACAAAGATGATGCCGGCCGCACCTGTCAGGCATGAAAAATACGTGAACAGATATAAAAGCAATACCCAAGCCCGCTCTGTAATCAACGCAAAATAACCCCCATGGCTCAGCATGTAATCCCACCTGAAAAACCACGGAAGGTGAAACACACTACAAATATATACGCTGCATTGATAAAAGATCAGCGGAACGCTGAGCAAGACAAAGGCATTGGTTACCTTTGCAGAGAACATGAGCGCCACTCCGGCCATAAACGCATACGCAATCGCCTCGGTAAAAAAAGTACACAAAAAATACAGGATCGGAACATTTCCCAAAAGAAGCTTCTCATACGGTGTCACTCCGCCCTGTGCAGACAAATACTCCCTCAGTACTTCCAACTCCTCAGTACGGATCACCGGAAAACGCAAACGCAATATCCCGTATAAGACGAGATAGCCAAAAAACACCGTCAGAAAGGCACTTAAGGCCGTAACCACTACATTCGCCCAGCAATATGAAAGCCTGTCGCCACGGCTCATAATCCCATATTCATAATGATTCTTTCGATCCTCTAAATAATTCATGCCGTACGGCAGAGCGATCACCACGGACATCGCAAGGAAAAAAGCCCCTATCCCATGGCGGATCTGAATCAGATAATAAACGGAAAAATCTACATCCTCCTGTATTTCCGCCGCAATACTCAAAAGCGAAATACCCGTCACGCATAAAATTGACATGTAGAAGCGTTTTGACTGAAACAAACGATTCCCATGCATCTTCAGCATCCGGAAAAACATATTCTGTCTTCCCCCCTTTATAATCTTCCCAAGCCGTTTACTCGGTCACCTCATTTCCAGTGGCCGCTTCAATATAAATATGCTGTTCTTCTCCGTCCTGCTCGCAGGTAATGCGCCAGGCTGGAATCAGATCACAGTCTCCGTCCGGGCGGATATACGGAAAATAAATAAATTTCATTTGAGTGATCGTTATGGATTCCACTATGAGCAATTCAAATTTTTTCTTTAAGGCATCAAGGATTTCCCCCGGCCCGACCAGCTTCACCGATTCTGTTTCTGTCACGATAAAATTTTCCAAGCTGTCCATGCCTTCCATGCCATTCGCAGAATATCCAACCGTGATCCTTCCAACGGGCGAAAGTCCCTCTTCCCGTCTCTGATAATGGTCGTTTAACATGGGGATTCCATTTATGTAATGTTCCAGAACCAGATAATAGCTGTCATCCTCTTCCGACCAAGTCCAGTCCTGAGCCTCGGGAGTTTTCAGATCCACCCCCCCGGCCTCCCGGTTTTTCTCCTCCTGGGTTTCCAGCGTCTGCCACCTCAATGTATACATCTCCTCCACGGCAGTCTCCATTCCAAGCTTTTCCCGAAGGTATTCCGTCACCTTCTCAGCCACTGCCGAACGGGATCCAAAAGCCAGCTCCCCGGACAGGTCCCCAAATGTCATGATTCCTTTATCTGTAAATAAAAGCGGAAGATTCGCCTCGCATTTCAGCCAACGGTCCGTATAAAACCGAATCCCGTTGGAAATCCTCGCGTTCCCCTGCTGTTCCACCTGGGAAAACGGAACCTTCATATTCCCCTTATAAGACAAGACCTTGCCATCTCCATAATCGACAATCTTCCATTTCTCCGCTTCAATATCCGGAAACAAAACATTCGCAAGCCCCATGTGATCAGCATTGCCGATCTCAACGTGGCATTTCTCTGCCGTTTCTCCGATATGGTCCGGCTTAATAATTTCCGCATCCACAGAAACGCCTTCCACCAGCGTCAAATTGATCCGGCCGTCCTCCCATGACAGACCCTGATTGTCCACGCTCTCCGTCACTCCTGCCGCCTCATTCTTTTCCGTCTCCTGAACTGACTCCTTACAGGCCGCAAGACACAGGAGCGTCCCTAATACAGCCAACAACAGCATTCTCCTCTTTCTCACGTTTTCGCTCTCCTTCTTATCAAAATAGTAACCAGCAATTGCGAAACGTGAAATTGTGGGAACATTCAATGGATTTTTCAGTTTCGCAATTGCCTAAAAATGGTCATATGCGCATCCAACGCCCCAACTTCCGGAAATAGTGGGGGCCGGCATAAAAACCGGCCCTTTTTATCCATTACGGACACCATCTGACTATCTGGATCCGCTCATCCCATCCATAGTTTCCATTCTCTATCTCCGCACGGAGACAATAATCTCCGCCCCAATCAATCGCTGTATTCTTTGAGGCATCATTATAATAATATGCTTTCTTGGAAGCCATGCTGGTGAATGACAGGCCATATGCATACTGTGTTTTTCCTCCGCGGTCCGCAAACGGTCTGGAACGGCAATAAAAGGTTCCTCCATGCGAAAAAACATCGCTGTTGCTATTTCCATAAGAGCCAATTGTTGTGACATAATATCTCTCATCACCATCATCTGCCGGCTTTTCAGCTGCCGGCGAATATTCCCAATCCCCATCCATCTGAAAAGAATAAACCACATATTTATTGTACGGAGAATCCGCAGATACCACGATCGCTCCAAAACTAAACAATACGACCATACAAATCAATATACTCCAGCATTTTCTCTTCATATACATTTCCTCCTCCATCATTTCGATACTTCCTTGTCCAGCGTCTCAAAAACTTTTGTCCCTGTACTTCTCGCCAGCCACCGACAAAACGTTTCCTCACTTCCCGCCCAGCAGTTTTCTCAGCCATTCCCAAAATGAAGAATCACCACCGAATACCATAATCTCCCCCCCTTCCTGTTTCTGTTTTCAATTTATCACGAAAAGCAGAAATTTTCCACAGCAAAGGACTGAGCGGTCGATTTTTGGAATAAACGGTCACAGGATAACCGTCGCCTGGAAAATCCCGTCCCTTATGCAGATTTCAAAATCTCCCCCATAGGATTCTACAGTCTCCTCCACATTCAAAAGCCCGTAGCCGTGGCCTTCGGCATCCTCCTTTGTGGTGTGGGAAATCAGATTCCCCACATCCACGTCCCACTCCACCGGGTTCTCCACCAGGAGCACCATCTTCTCGTCCTTCTGCCGCATGCGGAGGACGATCTCTTTTTTCTTTTCCGAAAGCCGTCCGCACGCCTCCCTCCCGTTGGACAGCAGGTTGGCAAAGATGCAGCAGAGATCGTGGTCCGCCACTTCCATGTCCTGCGGAAGCTCCCCTTCACAGCGAAGCACCATTCCGGGCGGCATCTTCTCCTTCTCACTGGCGATCACGGCATTGACAAGATAGTTGCCAGCATCATAGGGCGTGGCCGTCAGTGCCGCGAGCCGGATCCCCTCCTGCTCCAGATACTCTCGCGCCGCCTTCACTTGCCCCTGCTCCAGATACTCCCCTATCACGGTCAGATGATACTTCATGTCGTGGCGAAGCCTCCGCACCTCCGTCACATGATCCTCCAGGGATTGATAATGTCCCTTCGCCATTTCCAGATAGCGGCTTTTTAGCAGGCTTTCCCTTTGATACTTTCTCCTGAGATCATCCAGAATCACGAGAACCAGCCACTGCAGATAGATCAGTTCCGTCAGCAGGGTACACATAACGTCCAGAAAATCTCTTGTCGCCAATGTCATATGGATTTCTGCGCTTTTCACAAGAAAAGAAATGCCGCCGGCAGAAAAACTCAGCCCCAGCCCTATGGCATAATAGCAGGTTGGAATTGCCCGGATCTTTTCCTTCCACATTCCCCGTTTTCCGATCATTCTGGCAATCCCCGCCAAAACACCAATAAATACCAGATCATAGATCGCCAGCCATTCCTGCACCTGCCACTCAAATCCCAAATGTCTTCCCACAATAAAAAACACCGTTTCAACCGGGTCTGTCAAAATGCTCAGGTAAAATAACCCAAACAGAAACTTCAGCAAACTGATTCCCGCTGCCCCCGCAAAGACCACCGGCACTAGCGCCATGCGGATTCCGATAAAAACCGGCGCAGTATTTTCCCCAAAACCCAAAACCCCCTGAAAAGCCAGGGCCGCCGTAAACAGCACTCCCGCCGCCACAAGCCTGACCTTCTTTTTCGTAAATTCCACCTGCAGGATCCCTCTCATCCAGAGAAGTCCCTCCACCGTATAGAGAATCTGCATAAACGCTCCGTACATTCCGTCCGCCCCCTTATCTTGCGCTCCGAAGTAGGTATGCCCGGTAGCGTTCCCTGAACCGTGTTTTCATCCTGCGGCTGATCTTGACGTTTTCTCCGTCCGCAAAGACCGCGTATTCGCCCCTGATCCCCTTCACCTTCGCCAAATTTATCAGATAACTTTTGTGGGACATGGCAAAGTCGGCACCGGCCAGTTTTTCCCATGTTCCAATGCCCCTTTCGTCGTAGAGCGCTTCCCCTCCGTTTTCCATATGGAGCTTCACATATTTTCCGTCGGCTTTGATGTAACGAATCCCGGATAGCCGTATCCGCTCCTCCGGCCCCTTCCAGCTTCGCACCACACACCGTTCGGACTGGTCCAGATCCTCCTCCACTTCCTGCATTTTCTCCTCAAAGGCTTCATAAGAAAGAGGCTTTGTCAGGAATCCAAAGACATATTTTCCGTAGGCGCCCCGGAACAGCTCTTCGTGGTTTGTCACAAAGAGGATCCGTACCTCCCTCTTCTGCCTTTGGAGGATATGCTTGATCTGGATTCCGTCCACCGCTCCCATCTCCACGTCCAGAAGCAGGATGTCCGGCAGCCTCTTTTCCCCCGTCTCTTCCAGATTTTCTTCTCCTCTTTCCAGAAACTCTTCCCCCGAGCCATAATGTCTCGTCTCATACCTCCGTCCGCCAAAATATTGATCACAAAAAGATTGCAGAACCATTCTGATTCCCAGATCATCGTCACAGATTCCTATTCGGATCATACGCCGTCCCTTTCCCTCTCCTTTGTTTTTTCTACTGTTTCCTCCTATTCGTGCAACAATAAAACGTCCCCATCCCTAAAAAAGACCCTGCCGGAAGAATTCTCACATACGACAAATAATCCCCAGACCGCACCGTAATACGATTCAGGGATTACTTTTTCCGTCAACATGAAACTTCCACTATCTTACGCCTCGCCCGCCTTTTCCACTCTGGTGATGGCCGTCTTTACCATGGGGATCCGGCAGTTCTTGTTTCCGCCGAATTCTACGATAACCATATCGTCCGTGATGTCAATGATCACGCCGTAAAAGCCGCTGGTGGTCTCCACGCTGTCACCCACCTCCATGCTGGCAATCAGGGCCTGCAGCTGCTTCTGCTGTTTTTTCTGGGGACGGATCGCAATAAAATACATAAACGCGATGATCACGACAATGTAGATGACCCAGAAGCCTGCGCCGCCCATTCCGCCGCTGCCTCCGCTGGCAAGTAATAAATTCATATTCATTCTCCTTTTTCCGAGGGAGCGCCAGCCATGCGCTCCAGCTTTTCTTTTTTGTATGCGGCAAAGCGATGATTCTCGATCGCCTCCCGTATCTCATTCATCATTGTATTATAAAACCAGAGATTATGCAAGACGCAAAACCGCATTCCCAGCATTTCTTTGGCTTTCAAAAGATGCCGGATATAGGCTCTCGAGTACCTTTTGCAGACCGGGCAGCCGCAGCCCTCTTCGATGGGCGCCTGGTCCAGCTCATACTTTGCATTAAATAAATTCAGCTTCCCCTGGTTGGTGTACACATGGCCGTGACGGCCGTTCCTGGTGGGATAGACGCAGTCAAAGAAGTCTACCCCCCGCTCCACTGCCTCCAGAATGTTGGCCGGAGTCCCGACCCCCATCAGATAAGTAGGCTTTCCCTCCGGCAGATGGGGCACCGTCACATCCAGGATGTGATACATTTCTTCGTGGCTCTCTCCCACGGCCAGGCCGCCGACAGCATAGCCGGAAAGATCCATCTCAGCGATCTCTTTGGCGTGGCGGATCCGCACATCCGGAAGAATTCCACCCTGATTGATTCCAAAGAGAAGCTGTTTCTTGTTGATGGTATCCGGCAGACCATTTAACCGCTCCATCTCCGCCTTGCAGCGGGCCAGCCAGCGGGTGGTTCTGGCAACAGAAGCCTCAATGTAATCCCGCTCTGCCTTGGCCGGGGCGCACTCGTCAAAGGCCATGGCAATGGTGGAGGCCAGATTAGACTGGATCTGCATACTCTCCTCGGGCCCCATAAAAATCTTCCGCCCATCCACATGAGAGTTGAAGTAAACGCCTTCTTCTTTGATCTTTCTGAGGCCAGCCAGGGAAAAAACCTGGAATCCGCCAGAATCAGTGAGGACCGGCTTTTCCCAGGACATGAATTTATGAATCCCTCCCAGCTTTTTCACCACCTGATCGCCAGGGCGCACATGGAGATGATAGGTGTTGGAAAGCTCAATCTGCGTCCCGATCTGCTCTAAGTCTGACGTGGCCACAGCTCCCTTGATGGCGGCCGCAGTCCCTACGTTCATGAACACAGGCGTTTCCACAGTCCCGTGGACCGTGGAAAGCCTAGCCCGCTTGGCCCGACCGTCCTTTGTCAATATCTCATACATACACTATTCCTTTTTGGCTAACTTCGTCCTCATCAAATACCAGATGGGACCGGTCAGGAATACAGAAGAATATGCTCCGCAGATGATCCCCACGATCAGCGGGAGGGCAAACTCCCGGATAGAGGACACTCCCATCAGGAAAAGAACGAACACCATAATAAAAGTCGTCAAAGACGTATAAATGCTTCTGCTCAAAGTCTGGTTGATGCTTAAGTTGACCACAGAAGCCAGTTCTGCCTTCGGACCCATGGCCTTTAAGTTCTCACGGATCCGGTCAAAGATGACAATGGTCGCATTGATGGAGTAGCCCACAATGGTCAGCATACAGGCGATAAAGGTATTCCCCACGCTCCACTTGACAATGGCATAGAAAGCCAGCACCACCAGCACGTCATGGACCAGGGCTAGCACAGCGCTGGTTGCAAAGCGGATATCCTTAAACCGGAACCAGATGTAGATCAGCATAAAAATCGTTGCCACGATCACAGCCACAATGGCATCCTGCTTCATCTCTGAACTTACGGTGGCGCTTATGCTGTCTGCCTTGATATTTTCCTTGTCCACACTGTATTTTTCTGCCAGCTTGTCGTTGAGGCGTTCTCTCTCTTCCACAGAAAGAGTTCTGGTCTTGATGATGACCTCATTGCTGCCGCTCACCTTCTGAGTCTCCACATTGGCATCGCCGGTCACTTCTTCCACCAAAGGCACCACATCACTGTGGATGGTCTCCATGGAAAGGTCCTCGTTGAACGTCACATTGGTGGAGGTGCCGCCCTTAAATTCCAGGCTGTAATTCAAAACGCTTCCCTGATCTCCGTTTGCATAAATTCCCATAAATACAAACCCAGCCACAATCACCGCCAGAGAACAGACGATACAGATATATTTCTTTTTGACAAAATCAAGCTTTGCCGGAGCCTTGGCCTTGCCGTAAAGCTTTTCTGACTGGAAGCCCAAATTATACAGGGCGCTTAAGGCCAGCCTGGTAATCACAAGGGCAGTGAACATAGAAAGTACAATACCCAGGGCCAAGGTCTGAGCAAAGCCCTTGACCGTACCGGAACCTCTCCACAGAAGGACTGCCGCCGCAATGAGAGTAGTCACATTGCCGTCCACAATGGCGGAAAGGGCCTTAGAGAAGCCTTCCTTGACAGCTCCCTTCACCGTCCGTCCTGCCGCCAGTTCCTCACGGATCCTGGCAAAGATAATGACATTGGCATCCACCGCCATACCGATGGAAAGGATGATACCGGCGATGCCGGGCAGGGTCAGCGTAATGTCGAATGCGCTTAAGAACACGATCACCAGGGCCACATAGAACGCCAAGGCGATGGCTGCTGCCACGCCGGGAATCCAGTACAGGACAATCATCAGAGCGGCCACCAGGATAAATCCGATGAGACCCGCTTTTAAACTGGTGGAAATGGCATCCTGTCCCAGCTTGGCCCCCACCACGTTGGAGCGGATTTCCTTCAGCTCCAGGGGCAGAGAGCCGATCCGGATGGTGGAAGCAAGCTGGTTGGCATCCTCGTAAGAAGCCATCCCGTCGATGCTACAGTTCCCGCCAGTGATCTTTTCCCGGACCGTAGGGGTCCGCACCGTCTTGCCGTCATAGATAATGGAAATATTTTTTCCGATATTCTTCTCCGTGGCCTCTGCAAATTTCTGACTTCCCTCGTCGGTAAGCTGCAAAGACACATGGTATTCCGTGGCCCCGGTCAGCTGGTTCTTGGAACTGGCCGGCTGGGCCGTCTCCACATCGTCCCCGGTCAGCACCACATTTCCTTCTGCATCCTGAAAAGACAGACTTCCCGGCTGTCCGAGCTCCTCCAGGATCGCATTGGCGTCGGACACACCGGGGATATCTACATTAATCCGGTCAGAGCCCTCCTGATAGACTTCCGCCTCGTTGCTGTAGCCTGCCACACGAAGCTGCAGCTTATAGATGGTGTCCTGCATGTCCGTATCGGAAGGATTCTCATCTACCGTCTGATAAGTGATGCTCACGCCGCCTGCCAGGTCAAGGCCCAGCTTGATATCGCTCATGCTTCCGGAGCCCTCATCCCCCAGTCCCATCAAAGCCGTGTAGTAAAGTCCTGCCACTACGGCCAGAAGAACAAGAAGGCAGGCAATGCCCTTTCCCCGTTTGGAATTGTTCTTTTTGTAGGTTTTCATGGTCAATTTCTCCTTATATTGCTTTTCCCCCAGGTTAAGAACGGATCACTCGTCCGTCTCAGCCAGAGCCGCTTTTATCATAATCGCACATTCAATGCGTTTTTTCTGCATCTCGCAGCCAACGTCATAGGCATCCGTAATAGAGCCGTGGAAATTCCAGGAATTGGCCGCACAGCCGCCGCTACAGTAAAATCTCGCAAAACAGCTCCGGCATTTTTCCTTGGCATAGACATTGCACAGTTTAAACTCATCCCGAACCTTCGTGTTGGTCACACCAGCATCCACGTTACCCAAAAGGAATTCCTCCTGGCCCACGAACTGGTGACAGGGATAGAGATCTCCCCAGGGCGTCACTGCCAGATACTCTGTCCCAGAACCGCACCCAGAAAGCCGCTTGGCCACACAGGGGCCCTGGCCGAGATCAATCATAAAGTGAAAAAAGTTGAAACCTCTCCCCTCTTTTTTCCTGCGGATAAATTCCTCTGCCAGCCTGTCATACTCCGCAAGAATCCGGGGCAGGTCTTCCTCCCGGATGGAATAATCCGCCTCCGGCGGCGCCACCACCGGCTCCACGGAGATCTGGTCAAATCCCTCGTCGGCAAAATGCAGCACATCCCGGGCAAAATCCAGATTGTATCTGGTGAAGGTCCCCCGGATGTAGTAGCTCTTCTCTCCCCGCTCCTTTGCAAACTTCTTAAACTTCGGTATGATGATGTCGTAGCTGGAACCCTTCCCATTCCTGGTGGGCCGCA
>CATJIW010000103.1 GCA_949740745.1 uncultured Lachnospiraceae bacterium
GAGACTCCGGAGGAGGATGCGGAGTCCATGACCGAGATGACGGACAAGCTGACGGAGACCTTCCGCAAAGCCCTCGGGAACGACAAGCTGGAGGTCAAGGTGGAGAAGGAAAACTATGAGAAATACTGGGACGACTTAAGCCCCTTCATCAAATTCGGCTACATCCGGGACGAGAAATTCGAGGAGAAGATTAAGGACTGCATCCTCTTCAAGAACCTGGAGGGCAAGTACTTAACCCTGGCAGAATGTCTGGAGGAAAATAAGGAAGCCCATGAGAACACCGTGTTCTACGTGAGCGACGAGACGGCCCAGAGCCAGTATATCAACATGTTTAAGGAAGCCGGCATCGACGCCGTCATCCTGACCCACAACATTGACTCTCCGTTTATCAGCCATGTGGAGCAGAAAAACGAGGGCGTCCGTTTCCTGGGCATCGACTCCGACCTGGACAAGGCTTTCAAGGAGGAAACTCCGGAGGAAGACAAGGAATCCATGACCGAGATGACGGACAAGCTGACAGAGACCTTCCGGAAGGCCCTGGACAATGACAAGCTGGAGGTCAAAGTGGAGAAGCTTAAAAATCCTGCCATCGCCTCCGTGGCCACCCTCTCCGAGGACAGCCGGCGCATGCAGGAGATGATGAAGATGTACAGCATGGGAGGAAACGGCATGGATCTCTTCGGAGCCTCCGAGACCCTGGTGTTAAACGCCAACCATCCTCTCGTGACCTACGTCCTTGACCATGCCGACGGAGAAGACACGCCCGCTTTCTGCGAGCAGCTTTACGACCTGGCCCTTTTGGCCCACGGAACCCTGTCTCCGGAGCGCATGAGCAAATTTGTGACCCGCTCCAATGAGCTGATGTTAAAGCTTGCAAAATAAGACCTATCCTGTTCTTCATGTGTTCTATATGGAAATCCCCCGGACGGCGTCCGGGGGATTCCTGCTTGATACAAGGCTGCTGACCGCTTATCCCGCTGCTGTCTCAGCATCCTTTGCCTCTCTGCTGTTCTTATTTATTTCACGGCGTCATACTCTTCCTGAGTGATGATTCCGATCTCGATGTATTTCTCGATATACTCGTCCACGTTCTCCGGCGTGATCAGGATGGTCTCGATGGTCTCCTCCACCTTCTCCTGCTTTCCGGTCATAAGCTCATACATGGCATCCAGATTCTTCTGAGCCAGCTCCTGAGTATCCTGCATAACGGTTGCATCCTGGTTCCCGGCCTTGATCCGAAGGAGGGCATCGGGATTGGCGTCTACCGCATAGTACTGGGTGTCTGCGAAGGTGGGATCATCCTTGACCACCTCGTAGCAGGCCTTTGCCAGGTCGTCGCCGATGGTAAGGACCACGTCGATCTTGCCGTAAGCCTGAACCCAGTCTTCCATGGTCTGCATGAAGGTCGCCTGGTCGCTCTGGGTGCAGATCTTCTCTGCCACGATCTCACAGTCAGTTCTCTGAGCCACGAAAATGTCTTTGTAAGCCTGCAGCCTGCTCTCGGTGTGGAGGTTTCCGGGATTACAGGACATAATCGCAACCTTTGCGTTCTCCGGAGCCATCTTGACAGCCAGCTCCGCAATGACTCTGCCCTGCTCATAAGGATCGGCATCGATCCAGGAAGCGCCCTCGATGTCACGGATGCCTGCATTGGTGGTGATGACCTTTACGCCGGCGTCCGCCGCCTGCTTCACATAAGGAGTCTGAGCGTCACTGTCGTTGGGCTGAACGATAATTCCGTCGTAGCCTGCCGTGATTCCCTGCTCGATGAGCTGGTTTTCCTTGTCCGGATCTGCCTGCGCATCCTGAATGTCGAAGTCAAACTGATCCTTGTAATTGGCTTCCCAGTATTTCTCGAAATCTCCGGAGAGACGGGCCGCAAAGGTATCTGCCTGGTTCCGGCTCACATAGAGAACCTTGAACTTCTCGCCGTTGGCTGCCGCTTCTGTTCCGGCCTCCGCCTCGGTTCCCTCTTCCGCCTTACTCTCTGCTGCCGCCGCCGTCGTATCCGCAGCGGCGTCTGCGCCCTTTGTCTCTTCTTCCTTCTTTCCGCCGCATGCTGCCAGGGAAAGAATCAATGTGGAACATAATACTGCGCTGATGATGGTTCTTACACTTTTTTTCATAGTATCCTCCTTGATTGTTATAGTTGCTTTTATGATGCTCTCCAGATGATTCTGCTTTCCTCCTTTCCTGCCTCGTTACCTGGAGCTTTTTCTGTTTTTAAAATAAATATCCCAGATCACGGCACCGCCGATGATGACGCCCCGAACCACCTGCTGTAAATAGGAATCAATACCCATCAGGTTCATGATGTTGTTTAAGAAGCCCACGATAAAGGCGCCGATCACCGTGCCCGCTGCCGAGCCGACGCCGCCGGAAAAGCTGGTGCCGCCCACGATGGTGGCGATCATGGCGTCAAACTCATAGCTGACGCCGCCATTTGGCATGGCGCTGTTAACCCTGGAGAGCCAGATGGTGGCCGCGATGCCGGTCAGAAGGCCGTTGATGGCATAAACCTTCATTTTGACCGCATTGACATTGATGCCGGAAGCATTGGCCGCCTCTTCGTTGCCGCCCACGGCGAACACAGAACGTCCAAGCTTCGTCTCCCTGGTCAGGTAAATGACCGCCAGAACGATCACCACCATGATGTAAATGCTGTTGGGGACTCCCAGGGTGCTCCCCTGGCCGATCACCTGCAGATTTTCCCCGAGGCCCGACTGATTCTGCCCCTGGGTGATATAAAGGGCCACGCCCCTGGCCATCAGCTGCATGGCCAGAGTTGCGATAAAGGGCGGCGTGCGGAACTTCGTCACCATGAATCCGCTGATCAGGTTGCAGACCACCGCCACCGCGATCGCCACCAAAAAAGTGAGAAGCACGCTGGGCACCGCTTTGTAGGCATACAGGGCCACCACGCTGGCAAGAGCCAGGTTGGAGCCGGCCGCCAGATCCAGGCCGCCTGCCGAAATAAGCAGCATGGCGCCAAGGGCCAGCAAAATATTGACCGACTGCTGCTTGGCCACGTTCATCAGGTTCTTAAACTGGAGGAAATTTTCGTTGGCAAAGCTGCAGACCACGATCATGACCACCAGAATAATCACAAGACTGTACTTGGATATGATTCTTGAAAGATTAAATGAATGTTTCTTTTCCACGACAAATCCCTCCCTTTTTATGAAACCGCATAGCTCATGATCTCTCTCTGGGTGAAAAGATCCCGTTCCTCCAGACAGCCGGAAATCTTCCCTTCCTTCATTACATAGATCCTGTCACACATGCCGATTAACTCCGGAAGCTCCGAGGACACCATGATAATCCCCTTTCCGCTCTCCGCAAGCACGTTCATCAACTCATAGATCTCTTTTTTCGCTCCCACGTCGATGCCTCTCGTCGGCTCGTCCATGATGATCACCCGGCCGGAATCGCACAGCATCCACTTGGCCAGAATGACCTTCTGCTGGTTGCCGCCGGACAGGTTCATGATCGGCGTCTCCAAAGAAGGCGTCTTCACCCTCACCTTTCCGAACACCTCGCTCACCTGGTCGTATTCCATCTTCCTGTGGCTGCGGAACTTATAAAAGAACTTTTTCAGGGTGGCAAGAGACGCATTCTCCAAAACGCTTCTCACCGGAATGATCCCGAACTTTCTCCGGTCCTCCGTCACCATGGTGATCCCCTGGTCGATGGCCCTGCGGATATTCTTTACCTGTATGGGCTTTCCGTCCAGAAGGATCTCGCCGGAATCGTAGCGCTCCATGCCGAACAATGCGCTCATAACCTCGGTCCTGCCGGCTCCTACCAGCCCTGCAAAGCCGACGATCTCACCCGCCCTCACATGGAAGCTCACGTCTTCAAACAGATGGTTTCTGGTAAGGTGCTCCACCCGAAGAAGCTCCCCGCCGATGGGAATCTCCTGCTTCGGATACTGGTTTTCCAGCTTCCGGCCCACCATCAGTTCAATGATTTCCTCCATATTGGTCTCGTCCTTCGCCAGCGTCTTGATGGTCTTCCCGTCCCGAAGCACGGTGATCTCATCGGCGATCCGGAAAATCTCGTCCATCTTATGGGATATGTAGATGATGCTCATTCCCCGGTCGCGAAGCTCGTTGATCTTCTTGATCAGGAATTCCACCTCCTGATTGGAAATGGAGGAGGTCGGTTCGTCCATAATCAGGATCTCCGCATTGAAGGACACCGCCTTTAAGATCTCCAGCATCTGAATATTGGAAACGCTCATATCCCGAAGCAGGGTGTCCGGCCTGTAATCCAGGCCCTCCCGTTCGAGAAGCTCCTCCGTCTCTTTCCGGATCCGCTTCCAGTCCATCTTCGCCGGGTTCTTTTTGTGCCAGCGGCCCAGGAACAAATTTTCCTCCAGGGTCATATCCGGCACAAAGGACAATTCCTGGAATACCATGGAGATCCGATGCCTCCTGGCATCCATGGGCGAATGGATCTGCACCTTCTCGCCGTCAATGATGATCTCCCCCTCGTCCGGATGATACAGGCCGTAGAGGACCTTCATCAGGGTCGATTTCCCTGCGCCGTTTTCCCCGCACAGAACATGGACGCTTCCCTTCTTCAGCTGAAAGCTCACGTCGTCCAGGGCCTTCACTCCCGGAAATGATTTGGAAACATGCCTGAGCTCCATCCTTACCGTTTTTTCCAAGATATTTCCTCCCTTCCTTTCTTTGTTTTGTGCAATATAGATGATTATCCTTCTTTTTTCTTCCTTGTTTTGTCGTTTTGACAATGGTTGTTTTTTATTATATCGTATTTTTGAATAATGTCAATATTTTTTATAAATTTATTTTACAAAATATCTTTCTATTTATCGGAATGGCCCATGACGGAAGGATCCGGCCGCCCCGATATGTGACGGAATTAACAAAAGAATTGCGTAATGTGGAAATCTGTTATATGATAAACAGAGAATATTATAGAAATGCTGGAGATAGGAACTATGGTGCAGGAACGCAGACAGTCAGTAAAACAGTACAACAGAAACCGGGTCTTTCGGTTTATCGCTGCCAGGAAACGGGTCTCCAAGCAGGAGATCGCCACGGAGCTTGGACTGAGCCTGCCGACCACAACCCAGAATTTAAACTCCCTGCGGGAAGAAGGGCTGATCACGGAAAACGGCACCTTTGAATCCCAGGTCGGAAGAAAGGCCAGGGCCGTTTCCATCGTGCCCGGTTTCCGGGTCGCCGTGGGCCTTGACATTACCCCGCACCACATCTCCCTGGTCCTTGCCGATTTAAACGGCGACATCATCGACCATTTAAGGAAAAGCTTCACCATTGCCTCCGACGAGGCAAGCTATCTGGCCCTGCGGGACGACATCGAGGCATTCATCCGGAAAAACCAAATCCGGCCGGAGCAGATTCTCGGCATGGGGATTTCCATTCCCGGAATTATCGCCTTTGACCACGAAACCATCGTGGAGGCGGACACCCTCCCCGTCCCCAACCATTTCTGCCGGATCATGCAGAAATACTTTTCCTTTCCCTGCCGGATCTTAAATGACGCCAGCTGCGCAGGCGTGGCGGAATTTTGGCGCAACGATTATGAGAACCAGACCATCGTCTACCTGCTTTTAAGCAACACCGTGGGCGGGGCGATCCTGATCAACGGCGCCCCCTATGCAGGCATGACCAACCGGAGCGGGGAGTTCGGCCACATGACCATCGTGCCGGACGGCAGGCACTGCTCCTGCGGAAGATACGGCTGCGCGGAAGCGTACTGCTCGGCCCTGGTCCTCTCCAGCCACACGGACAACAATCTGGAAACCTTTTTTCGGGAGCTGGACAACGGAAACAGGGAGTTCAAAGACCTGGTGGACCGGTATCTTGAAAATCTTGCGATCCTGATCAACAACGTAAATTTAAGCCTCGACTGCCCGGTGGTGCTGGGCGGATACATGGGAGCCTATCTGAAACGTTACCTCGACCGGATCCGCCGGCTCGTCCGGGAACGCTGCACCTTCGTCACGGACGGCCTTTACGTGCAGCCCTGCGCCTGTGAATTTGAGGCCGCGGCCCTGGGAGCCGCCATTTCTTATATTGAGGAATTTATCAAAAATATCTGAGAACAGTCCTGCGGGGCCCGGCTTTTGGGGCCCGGCGTCAGGGGCAGAAGGGCATTTTGCCGCTTCTGCCCCTTTTTTCTGCGCAGGAAACCGTTCCTTCTCTTCCCCGTTTTCCCGTAATCCCCCTCCTC
>CATJIW010000104.1 GCA_949740745.1 uncultured Lachnospiraceae bacterium
CAGAATTCCCGGTATTTCTTGCGACGTCGCTAAGAGGATTTGAACCTCCGGCCTACCGCTTAGGAGGCGGTCGCTCTATCCAGCTGAGCTATAGCGACATTCATATGAAACGTCTGCCATCTGTCTCCGGACTAGTCCTGAAAGTTCACCTGGCCCTGAACCCAGACCGGGCCCTTGAATCGGCGGCCCACCTGGGGCTCTCCAAGAAGATCCTTCGCATTGATGGCGACCTGCAGCATCAAATCACTGCACTCTATCATTAAAACATAAATTTCTTCATTTGTCCACTGGTTTCTTACATTTTCCACCTCTAAAATTTCACCCAGGACGGAATACTGGTCGCATTCCACGCCGTAAGGCATAAAACAGGAATCCACGATGGAATAAATATCCTCCTGACGGACCCGGTCGGATATGGAGGTGTACAGATCCATATCCTCCATGGCAAGAGATTCCATGGCGTCGGAATCTCCCCGCCTGGCCGCCTCCAGAAGGCTGGTACGATTGGCCGTGGCTACCTTGAGCCGCTCCTTTTGCTTCTGGGATTTCTGAACCGGAAGGAGAATTTTTCCGTGCACGGACAGCGCCGAAAGCATCACAGAAGAAATCCGGATGCTTCGGTACGGGTCATGAAGACGCTTTACAAACTCGATTCCGTTCTGAAGATAAAAAATCAGAGAAACGCCGATCCGGTATTCCTCGCAAATCCCGGCATAGGACTCCTTTTCTGCGTGGCGCTGTACCTGACAGGGCGCCTGGGTGCTGATACAGGTGCTCCGCAGAAAAGGAAAATAATATTCCCGTTCAAATTCATCTCTTTCATTTAATTCTCCGCAGACGCAGATTCCGAAGCCGCTTCCCGCTTCTGCGTAAAGCTGCTGCCTGGTCTCTCCGTCCGGCGTCTGTACTACCTGTACTTCGTCGGGACTGTTCTGGACCCTCTCCAAAAGCTCCCGAATTTCTTTTTTCTTTGTATAGCCGCCAAATCCCACCGCCCGTAAAAATTTATGCATCATATTTTCCTGTCCTTTCGGCTGACCCGGCGTAAATCAGCGATTCTTATTTTTTCGGCTCCAGCTTCGTCTGACCGCCCATGTAGGGCCGGATGACAGCGGGAATATTCACGCTCCCGTCCTCATTCAGATTATTCTCCAAAAATGCGATCAGCATACGCGGCGGAGCCACCACCGTGTTATTCAGGGTGTGGGCGAAGTACTTGCTTCCGTCCGCACCCTTTACCCGGATACCGAGACGGCGCGCCTGAGCGTCGCCCAGATTGGAGCAGCTTCCCACTTCAAAATATTTTTTCTGCCTGGGAGACCAGGCTTCCACGTCAAAAGATTTCACCTTCAGGTCTGCCAGATCGCCGGAACAGCACTCCAGGGTGCGGACCGGAATGTCCATGGAGCGGAACAGGTCCACCGTGTTCTGCCACAGCTTCTCAAACCACATGGGGCTCTCCTCCGGCCTGCAGACCACGATCATCTCCTGCTTCTCAAACTGGTGAATCCGGTACACGCCCCGCTCTTCAATGCCGTGGGCGCCCTTTTCCTTCCTGAAGCAGGGAGAATAGCTGGTCAGCGTATAAGGAAGCTTCTCCTCCGGATTCAGAGTGTCGATAAATTTACCGATCATGGAATGCTCGCTGGTCCCGATCAGATACAGATCCTCTCCTTCGATCTTGTACATCATGGCGTCCATCTCGTCAAAGCTCATGACGCCGGTCACCACATTGCTGCGGATCATAAAGGGCGGGACGCAGTAGGTGAAGCCTCTGCCGATCATAAAGTCCCTCGCATAGGCCAGGACAGAGGAATGCAGTCTTGCAATGTCCCCCATCAGATAATAAAATCCGTTTCCGGCCACCCGCCCGGCGCTCTCTAAGTCGATGCCTTCAAACCGCTCCATAATGGCAGTATGGTAAGGAATTTCAAAATCCGGAACCACCGGCTCGCCGTATTTCTTTACCTCTACGTTCTCCGTATCATCCTTCCCGATGGGCACGGAGGGGTCGATGAGGTTGGGAATGGTCATCATAGCCTTCTTAACGGCCGCCTCCACCTCCCGCTCACGCGCGGACAGCTCCTCGATCCTGGACGCATTGGCATTCACCTTAGCCTTGGCGGCCTCGGCCTCTTCTTTTTTCCCCTGCTTCATAAGAGCGCCGATCTCCTTGGACAGGCGGTTCCGTTCGGCGCGGAGAGCTTCTACCTCGCCTTTGATCTCCCGGTTCTCCTTATCCAGGGCCAGGACTTCCTCTACCAGCGGCAGTTTATGATCCTGAAATTTCTTTTTCATATTTTCCCGGACTGCGTCGGGATTCTCTCTTAAAAATCTAATGTCGATCATGGTTTTCCTCCTGAGATCTGTACTGTTCCTTATTATATATCACACGACGGGTTTTTTCAAAGGATTTCTTTCTCTTTTTTCTCTGCTTTTCCACTTTAGCACATTAAGTTGACATACTTCCCAAAATATTACTTAATAATCACAGAATTTTTTGTGTATTTCTTTCTTTTTTTATGATCAAATCTTTTTTCTTGTCTTAATATTGACAAATATATAAAGTTTTTGTAAACTGTTTTTATACACTTTATACACCTTGGTAAACGACGAAGTTACGCCTGGCTTTACCAAGGCATTTTTTATAACAGGAGGTATTTCTTATGAAGAAGAAAAAAATCAGCCTGGCCATCAAGATTTTGATCGCCATGGTCCTGGGCCTTATTTTCGGCTTCGTCCTCAAAGGGCAGTACGAATACTGGACCTATGTGACCAACACCGTCGGCACCATTTTCATCCGACTGCTGAAAATGACGATCCTGCCTCTGATCCTTTGCTCAATCATCGGAGGCATCGCCAGCATCGCAAATCTGAAGCAGCTTAAGAAAATCGGAGTCCGCTTTATTATTTACTGGATTCTGGCCTCCTTCCTGGCGGCCGTGACCGGGCTTATCTTTTCTTATATTATTCAGCCCGGCGTCGGCGTCAATCTGGGAGCGGCGGCAGAAGAGTACACCACTGAAGGCGTGGATCTCCTGGAAACCGTAATCAATTATATACCGGATAATGTATTCGGCGCCATGGCCAATTTCTCCATTATTCAGGTAATCGTATTTGCCATCTTTGCAGGCATCGGCATTTCGACCCTGCCGGAGGGCAAGGCGAAATCCTTCCTGACGGATCTGTTTGCCTCCGGCAACGATCTGATGATCCGCATCGTCGAAATGATTATGAAGCTTGCCCCCATCGGCGTGTTCTGCCTGATGGCGGAGGTTTCCGGCACGCTGGGAGCAGAAGTCCTTGGCGCCCTCGGAAAGATGCTGATCACCCAGTACGTAGCTTATGCGGTGCTGATCATCGGCGTATTCCCGCTGATCCTCGCCTTTGTTGCCAGGGTCAATCCGGTCCAGCATTACCGGAACGTATTCCCGGCCATGATCCTCGCCTTCTCTTCCTGTTCTTCTTCTGCGACCCTTCCGCTTACCATGAAGTGCGCAAAGGAGCGGTGCGGTGTCCCTGAGGATACGGTCGGCCTGATCGCACCTCCTGCGGCCACCATCAACATGCAGGCCTGTTGTGCGGAAATGGCAATCTATGCCGTTTTTGCAGCCCAGCTTTTCGGCCGCAGCTACGGCATCGGAGAACTGGCCCTGATTATTTTCTTAGGCGTCATTATGGCGGCGGGCGTGGCGGGCGTTCCCGGCGGCGGCATCATGATGAGCGCCATTATGATGGAAACCATGGGCCTTCCGCTCACGATCGTTCCCTGGGTAGCCGGCATTTACCGTCTGATTGATATGCCAAACACCATGCTGAACGTGACCGGCGATACCGTCGGAATGGTAACGGTCTCTGCCATGATGGGGGATCTGGACAGAGATAAATTTAATTCCCATAACGACGACAGCTCTGCCAAAGCGTAATAAAGGAGGCCCTTCATATGGAAGTAAAATTTTCTGAACAGGCGAAAGGCGTTCTCGGTATCTCCGGCCATGCGGGCGTAGGTCATGTGCACAGCCATTCCGGCTTTGTACAGGATGATTCGGCAGGCCTTGCGGCGGCGGCCCTGATCTTAAAAAAGGCGCTTCCTGTTGATACCGTGATCACATCCGTTCAGGCATCCATGGACGAGGGACGAATCACCGTGCGTACCGGGGGGGGAGGAGAGGCTTCTGCCTCTCCCCGCCGGGGGATCGCTCCTTTTGAAAAGGAGCTTCTGGAATCCCGCAGCGTCGGTCTGGACGCGGCATTCTCTCAGAATGCCGCCGTTCGTGTATTTGGGCGCATGTACGGACAGGGCGTCTCGGAAACGGCCGCCTGTTTCCAGGGGGCCTGCGCCCTGGCAGTCCTTGATACCTTTGTAAAGGCTAAACCGGGCCGGTTCCATGTCTCTGCACCCGCAGGGAAACCGGGATATCTGGACAAGGCCATTACCACGGTCCTTGACGTGGACGGCATACCCATGGCCCTGATGCTCCTGGTCAATTTCACGGAAGGCGGCATCGGGCCGGCAGAGGATTACGAGGGCAACATCCCCTGGGATTTTAAGGAGCCGGTCATGAAGGCGGCGGGCCTGGACCAGATTCCCACGATCCTTATTGAAAGCAAGGCTTTTATTCCCGCCTTTGCTTCGGAGCTTTCGGAAAACATGCTGATGCTCCGGGCAGAGGAGGGCACGGATAATCTGGCTCTGGCAAAAGCACTGCTTTATGCGGCAGAGGAGCTTCATATTCCCTGCTGCCTTAAAACCAACGCCATGCCTCTTGCGCCCGGCAGTCTCGCCAGAGCCACGGCCGCTTTCGCAGACAGACTGGCCGCCCTGGCCGGACAGCTGAAGGCCGCAGACGACTGCATGGAGAAAGTACGGATCACCGCTGAGCTTGCCGGGCTCATAAGCCAGGATGCGGGCGGCGTGACCTTCATGGGCAACACGGTCAATGACCAGATGCGGGGCGCCGGCATCATTCCCGGAGCCCACGCCATTCTCTCCATGATCGTGACCGAAAAGTACAAGGATCATGTAAAGATTCCCATGCTTACGGACGAGGATGCCGAACGCTATACCGCTGTAATATTAAATGGAATGAAGCGTTATCACAATAATCTGCAGCTTTGTTTGACTGTTTGATCATACAGGAGGAAATTATTTTGAAAAAGATTCTATTGATCTCGACCGGCGGCACCATCGCTTCCACTCCCACGGATAACGGCCTGACTCCTACGGTGAGCGGAGCGGACATGGTCCGGCTGATCCCGGAGCTGGAGGGGCTTTGTGAAATCCGCTATACGGAGCTCTTAAACCTGGACAGCAGCAATGTGCAGCCGGAGGAATGGGCCGCCATGGCCAGCGCAGTATTTACGGCGCTTTCCATTTATGACGGCGTCGTCATTACCCATGGGACGGACACGATGGCCTACTCGGCGGCCGCACTTTCGTTTATGCTTCAAAATCTCAACAAGCCTGTTATTTTAACCGGCTCTCAGCTTCCCATTGAAGATGAGAACACCGACGGAAAGCGGAATATTCTGAATGCGTTCCGCACTGCCGTGGACGGCAGGCTTTCCGGCGTCTTTATCGTCTTTGACGGATGCATCATTCCCGGCATCAGCGCCAAGAAAACCTGTTCCCGGAATTTCCATGCATTCGAAAGCATCAACCGGAAACAGGCAGGAGAGATCGCCGAGGACGGCACAGTAATTCTTTATGATGAACCGAAGGCCCCTGCCGTCCCGAAGCCGCTGACTCTCAACGCCAATTATGACGCCGGCGTGCTTCTGGTAAAGCTGACTCCCGGAACCAGGCCGGAGCTTATCGAGGCTGCCGGAACTCTGGGCTACCGGGCCGTCGTCATCGAAGCCTTCGGCCTGGGAGGCATTCCCAACGTGCGCCGGAATCTTCTCCCCTCCGTCCACAAGCTGATCGCTTTGAAAGTACCGGTGGTAGTCACGACCCAGTGTGTTTATGACGGCTGTGACCTGAGTGTCTATGATGTGGGCGTTGACGCCGCCAAGGCCGGCGTCCTTTCTGCCGGCAGCATGACCACGGAGGCCATCATGGCCAAGCTGATGTGGATCCTCGGACAGACGGATGATTTTGAACAGATCACCTCCTGGTTCTCGCGGGATTTTATCGGTGAATTTAACAGAACGTAATTTTATGCAATTTTTCTGTTGACTTTTCATTTTTAACGTGCTATAGTTTTGACCATGACGATGGAGTCAAACTGAGCAGACAGAATCTGCTCTTTTTGGCTCCGTTTTTATGCGCGCATCTCAGGACTTACCTTTATCTGCATTTATTTACATCTATTGAACTGCGTTTATATTCATACAGCTATTTATGTTGAGAAAGGAATGTTTATCATGTCTTATGTTGATGAAATGATTCAAAGAGCTATTGACAAAAATCCCGGAGAACCGGAATTTCATCAGGCGGTGCGGGAGGTGCTTGACTCTCTGCGCCCGGTAATCGACCGGGACGAGGACGTGTTCCGCAGGGACGCCATCCTGGAGCGCCTGACGGAGCCGGACCGGGTGATCTCCTTCCGTGTTCCCTGGATCAACGATAAGGGCCATGTAAAGGTGAACCGCGGCTACCGGGTCCAGTTCTCCAGCGCCATCGGGCCCTACAAGGGCGGACTCCGCTTCCATCCTTCCGTCAACCAGGGTATCGTGAAATTCCTCGGTTTTGAGCAGATTTTTAAAAACGCCCTGACCGGCCTTCCCATCGGCGGCGGCAAAGGCGGTTCCGATTTTGACCCCAAAGGCAAATCCGACCGGGAGGTCATGGCCTTCTGTCAGAGCTTTATGAGCGAGCTGTACCGCCATATCGGCGCCAATATCGACGTCCCTGCCGGAGACATCGGAGTGGGCGGCCGGGAGGTCGGCTATCTCTACGGACAGTTCAAGAGGCTGACAGGCCGCTATGAGGGCGTGCTTACCGGCAAGGGCCTTACCTTCGGCGGTTCTCTGGTCAGGACGGAGGCCACCGGCTACGGCCTGGTTTATATTACGGAGGAAATGCTCCGGGACCACGACATGACCATGAGCGGCAAGACGGTAGTTGTTTCCGGTTCCGGCAACGTGGCTATTTATGCGGTGGAGCGCGCCCAGCATTTTGGTGCGAAAGTGGTCGCCATGAGCGACTCCAACGGATACATCTACGATCCCAGAGGCATTCAGCTTGACGTGGTGAAGGCCATCAAGGAAAAACGCAGAGGACGGATTAAGGAATATGTAGAGACGGTTCCCTCGGCTCAGTACACCGAAGGCAAAGGCGTCTGGTCGATTCCCTGTGACATCGCTCTTCCCTGTGCGACGCAGAATGAGCTGACCCTTGACGACATCAGGACCCTGAAGGACAACGGATGCTTTGCCGTTGCCGAGGGCGCCAATATGCCGGTGACCCAGGAGGCCACGGACTTTATTCTGGAAAACGATATCCTGTTCCTTCCCGGCAAGGCGTCAAACGCCGGCGGCGTAACCACCTCCGCTCTGGAGATGACACAGAACAGCGAGCGGGTCTACTGGTCCTTTGAGAAAACAGACTCCCGCCTGAAAGAAATCATGGTCAATATTTATGCGCAGATCAGTACGGCCGCCAAAGAATACGGCGTAGAAGGCAATTATGTGATCGGCGCCAACATCGCCGCTTTTAAAAAGGTTTCCGATGCCATGCATTCTCAGGGCGTCGTCTAGGGCCTGCTTATTTTACTGTTTTGCTTATAATACCCATAACAAGGTATTGTATCATAATTACACCCCCTATTGTATTTTCATGGGAAAGGGACGGCCGGATGGCCGCCCCTTTTCCATTTCCAGGCTCTGCATGGTTTTGATTTTCTTGTTTTTGAAACTTTTTTATTTCTTTTACATTTTATTTATTTCTTTCTGTTTATCCATCCGAAGCTGTTGCTATGGAAACTTTTTTCTTTCTCCCTTCTGTCTTTTTTTCCGTTTTGATTTCCTTTTATTATCGTCATACTTTACGACGTAAATTTTTCCGTTTCTTTATCCCGACATTTTTTTCTTTTAAAATGGACTCCTTTAAAGGGGCTTTGCCTTCTTGACTTCGTCCGGAAGCACGATGGCATCCAGGTCGTTGAAACCATTATAGACACACTGGATCAGGAATTTGTCCATGTCCTTCAGCATCCCGAAATCAATAATCACCGATACCGGAAGCTTAGTTTCTTTATCCTGATAAAGTGTAACATTTCCTTTGGCATTCGCCTGAATCGCACTGGCGCTGAGACCGGAAGCCTTTATGACTCCCGCAATGTTTTTCGTGGTAATTTCTCCGGTCAGAGTTAAGCAGGAAATTCCGTTCATCTCAATTTCTTCTCCAAGCTCCCAGCCGCTTCCCGCCGTCAGGAGAATCTTTCTTGCCAGGTCCTCCTCTACAGGCTCATGCTCGTATACGGCCCAGGCGTTTCTCTCTTTCACATAGGAATAAGCCAGGTCCTCTTCCTGCCGGATCACGTATAACTCCTGAGAGGTCGAGCCTTTTCCCTGGGTAACGGTCAGCACCGTATGGGAATCCATGGGATCCTTCATCTGTTCGATATCTGTTTTCATGGCAATTGCCGTCTCTCCCACCGGGTCCCAGTCAATCGCCAGGCTCATGCGCACGGAAGTGATCTCATCCAATGCGGAGGTCATTTCTTCTATGGCTTTTTCTCCGGGCGTCTCCTTATTCCCACACCCCGCCGCAAGTGTAATACTTAAAATCGCGGCACTGCCAAACAAAAGGTTTCTCAATGTTTTTTTCATAATTTAGATCCCCTTTCACCTGTTAACCATGTTATTGTGTCGTGATTCTTTTTCTTAGTTAAAATTATAACACACTTTTAGGATTTTGAACACCACCTAAAAGATAATTTTGCAAATATTTTTTTCTTGTCGTTTTTTATAGTATATGATAAAATCAAATAAAGATTTCTTCCGAATTGAAATTAAATTTTATGAATATTTATCAATAAAATCATTTAAAAATTGTAAGAGCCGGAAAGACATGGCTTTCCGGCTCCTGCTATTTTATCCGTTTTCTATTCTATCTCTTCTTTTATCTGCCCTTTTATTTTCCGTAATATGCCTTCAGGTAGATCTCCTTCAACTCCCGCATCAGCGGATATCTGGGATTTGCTCCGGTGCACTGGTCATCGAAAGCCTGCTCCACCATCTCGTCGAGAGTCGCCAGGAAGTCTTCTTCCTTGATTCCATACTCGGCGATGGTCTTCTTGATCCCGATTTTCTCCTTTAAATCCTCCAAAGCCTGAATCAGGTTCTCAAATACCTCCTGATCGTCTTTTCCGGTGATTCCGGCAAAGCGGGCCGCTTCCACGTAACGGTCAAAAGCATGAGGATATTTATACTGAGGGAAGGTTCCCATCTTTGCGGGAGCCTCTTCCGCATTATAGCGGATTACGTAAGTCAATACCAGGGCGTTGGCCACGCCGTGAGGCAGGTGATGGAACGCGCCCAGCTTATGGGCCAGGGAATGATTCACACCCAGGAAGGCATTGGCAAAGGCAAGGCCTGCCATGCAGGAAGCGTCCGCCATCTTCTCCCTCGCTTCCGCATCGTCCGCTCCGAATTCATAAGCCCTCGGCAGATAGGTAAAGACATTCTTAATCGCCTTGAGCGCCAGGCCGTCCGTATAATCAGATGCCATAACGGAGACATATGCTTCCAGTGCATGGGTCATGACGTCGATTCCGGAAGCGCTGGTAAGTCCCTTCGGCATGGTCATCATATTGTCCGCATCCACGATTGCCATGTTGGGAAGCAGCTCGTAATCGGCCAGGGGCCATTTCTTTCCGGTGGTCTCGTCGGTAATGATGGCAAAGGGCGTTACCTCAGAGCCGGTTCCGGCGGAGGTGGGGATCGCCACAAAGTATGCCTTCTCTCCCATCTTCGGGAAAGTATAGACTCTCTTCCGGATATCCATGAAATCCATGGCCATATCCATGAAGTCCACCTCCGGATGCTCGTACATAACCCACATGATCTTGGCCGCATCCATGGCAGAGCCGCCGCCCAGGGCAATGATGGTATCCGGCTCGAAGCTGCGCATCATCTCTGCTCCGGCCTTAGCGCATTTCAGCTTGGGATCCGGCTCCACGTCGTAATAGCAGGTGTAGACGATTCCCATCTCATCCAGCTTATCTGTAATCGGCTTCGTGTAGCCGTTTTTATAAAGGAAGCTGTCCGTCACCAGGAACGCCCTCTTCTTGTGCATAATGGTTCCCAGCTCATCCAGGGCCACCGGCATGCATCCTCTCTTGAAATAGATTTTTTCCGGCGTCCTGAGCCACAGCATATTCTCTCTCCTCTCGGCAACAGTCTTAATGTTGATCAGTTCTCTCACTCCCACGTTTTCCGATACGGAGTTTCCTCCCCAGGAACCACAGCCCAGGGTAAGAGAAGGCGTGAGACGGAAATTATAAAGATCACCGATTCCACCCTGGGAGGAGGGTGTGTTCACCAGAATCCGGCAGGTCTTCATGGCCGCCTGATGCTTCGCCATTTTATTCCTCCCGTCCTCCGTGGCCGCATTGACGTACAGCACAGAGGTGTGGCCGTAGCCGCCGTCGGCAACCAGCCGTTCTGCCTTTGCCACCGCATCATCAAAGCTCTTTGCCTTATACATGGCAAGAACCGGCGAAAGCTTTTCATGGGCGAAGGGCTCGGAAATCTCCACGGAATCCACCTCGCCGATCAGTATCTTGACCTCTGCCGGCACCTGAATTCCGGCCAGCTCTGCAATTACGGGAGCCGGCTGTCCGACAATTTTCGCATTGACTGTTCCTGCTTCCGTCAAAATGATGCCCCGCAGCTTATTCATCTCTTCCTCATTCAGGAAGTAGCATTTTCTCTTCTTGAATTCCGCACGGACCTCTTTATAGATTTTTTCCAGTACGATCACCGACTGCTCCGACGCACAAATCATTCCGTTGTCAAAGGTCTTGGAATGGATGACGGAATTTACCGCCATCAGAATGTCCGCCGTATCGTCAATAATGGCGGGCGTGTTTCCGGGGCCCACGCCGAGGGCCGGCTTTCCGGAGGAATATGCCGCCTTTACCATGCCGGGGCCGCCTGTTGCCAGAATAATATCCGCACCCTTCATGACCTCATTGGTCAATTCCAGAGAAGGCACGTCAATCCAGGAAATAATTCCCTCCGGCGCTCCGGCCCTGACCGCCGCATCCAAAACCACCTTCGCCGCCGCAATGGTACATGCCTTTGCACGGGGATGAGGGGAAATAATGATGGCGTTTCTCGTTTTCAGCGCAATCAAGGTTTTGAAAATAGCCGTAGACGTGGGATTCGTGGTAGGAATAACTGCCGCCACCAGTCCGATGGGCTCGGCGATCCTCTTATACCCGAAGGCTTTGTCTTCTTCGATCACGCCGCAGGTTTTCTCGTTTTTAAATTTATTGTAGATGTATTCTGCCGCATAATGGTTTTTGATAACCTTGTCTTCCACCACGCCCATGCCGGTCTCTTCCACCGCCATTTTTGCAAGGGGAATTCTCTGATGATTGGCCGCCATGGCCGCCTCATAAAAAATCTTATCTACCTGCTCCTGGGAAAAGGAGGCAAAGATCCTCTGAGCCTTCCGCATCTCTTCCATTTTCGCCAGAAGCTTATCTACGCTGTCGATAAGTCCGCTCTGCATTTTTGCCGTTTCCTCCGCTTCAACCTTTGCAGTTTTTGCTGTTTCTGTTTTTGCCATATCTTCCTCCTGAAGTCCGCCGAACCGATCACTTTCGGTTAAGTCCCGGCAATTGCTTTTCCATTGTCCCGGTTTTTGTCTTCCTGTCGGGTACAATGATTTTTAACAGTTACATTGATAACTTATTAACAATCCATTGGTATTATAACGCTCCGTTAATATTTTGTCAATCCCTGTTTTTGTCTTTTTTATATTTTTCGAAAAAAATATTCTGTCACTATCTGTTTTAAATGATTTGATAAAAAGTACTTCATATGTTTCTATACTGCAGCAAACCATCTTTTATCCAGTTAATGACAGAAATTTATTTTTTCTTTTAAGATTCCGGTTTTTCATGTCCAAGGGCAATTTTAACCGCTTTTTCTTCTTCCCGGCCCAGGGGCGCTTCTGTTTCTCCCTTAATAACCTCTTTTACGTATACATAACAAGTGTCCCGGCTGTGTACTGCATTTAAAATATAACCGCTTCTGCTTTGATTCATCAATGCCAGGGCAAAACTGGATTTTCCTCCCATTCCGGGAAATGCATCATATTTTACAAGCCCTGTTTTATGAAAAGATTTAACCAGAACCTTGTTGATCACTCTGAGAGCATCTTTTGTCGCTTTATCCTCCTCCTGAAGAATATGAATATCATCAAAAGCCTGTGCAAAAACCTCCTCCAATGATTCTGCATCCCGTCCTCTCATAAACCGGTCATATTTTTTCGCCAGCCTAGAGCTTTTTACAATCTGGACAATCACCAGCACCGCAAGAATCAATACGATTACTGCCAGGCCAAGGATGATAAAAATAGGATCAAATCCCAGTTGGTTCAAAATACTGTTTTCCATTGATGTTTTTCCTCCTGATGCTTTTTTCTTACCCTTTTAAATGTTTAAACAGATCCATGAGCCTTTCCAACTCTTCCATAGAATAATATTCAATTTCTATTTTTCCCCGATTCGTATCCTTTCTATTTATATTTACCTTCGTCCCCAAAATATCCCGAATGCTGTTTTCAATATTTTTATATATGACATCTGCACCGGAATCCGGCGAAGCAGAAACCTTTGGAGGCTTTGGATTTAATAATGCTTTTACAAGCTTTTCCGTTTCCCGGACGCTGAACTTATTTTCTATCACTTTCTCAGCCGCCATATACTGTGCTTCTTTATCGTCCAGGGCAAGCAGCGCCCTCGCATGTCCTCCGGATATTTCTCCCTCAATCAGCATAAGCTGGACCCGTTTATCCAGCTTCAGCAAACGCATGGAATTCGTGATCGCAGTTCTGCTCTTTGATACACGAAGTGCGATCTCTTCATGTTTTAAATGAAATTCATCAATTAATCTCTGATAGGCAGAGGCTTCTTCAATGGGATTCAAATCCTCCCTCTGGATATTTTCAATCAGGGAAATTTCCATGATCTCCTGATCACTGTAATCCTTTACAATGACAGGGACTTCTTTCAGTCTGGCCAGCTTGGCTGCCCGCCACCGTCTTTCCCCTGCTATGATCTCATAATAATCCTCTCTCTTCTGCACCAAAAGAGGCTGAATTATCCCGTATCTTTTAATGGACTCTGCCAGCTCATTTAAAGCTTCCTCGTCGAACTGCTTTCTCGGCTGTTCTCTGTTCGGCTCAATCAGGCTCAGCTTTAAAAGCACCGGCTGTCTTTTTTCATCCTCTTCCTGATCGTGAACTGCATCGCTGCCATTCGATCCTTCTGTTTTTGGCTTTTGATCTGATTTTTGAATTCCTCCCAATCCCATTCCCATGGGAATCAGAGAATCCAGGCCTTTCCCCAAACCTAAACCACTTTTTCTTGCCTGTGCCATGCTGATTTTCCTTTCTTATATGTAAATCACATCATCGCCTTTTAATTTTAATCTCCCCGCTGAATTACTTCTTTTGCCAGAAGCCGATAGCTTTCTGCTCCTACTGATCGAGGATTATACAAGGTAATCGGCATTCCATGACTTGGAGCTTCTGCCAACCGCACATTTCTCGGAATAATCGTTTTGTAAACGGCATTACTCAGGTTATTTTTTACATTTTCAACCACCTGAAGGGATAAATTTGTTCTGGAATCGTACATAGTAAAAACGACTCCCTCCAGCTCCAAAGAAGGATTTAACCGTTGTTTCACCAGATTTATTGTATGAATCAGCTGAGAAAGTCCCTCTAAAGCATAATATTCGCATTGGATCGGAACCAGAACCGTGTCTGCCGTCGTCATTGCATTTACTGTCAGCATATTTAAAGAAGGAGGGCAGTCAATAAGCACAAAGTCATAATTTCTTCTGATCTTGTCAATTTCTTCTTTTAAAATAAATTCTTTTCCTTCAATTCCAATCAACTCAATTTCCGCACCGGATAATTCTACGTTTGACGGCAAAATATCCAATCCTGGAAGAACTTCCTTTAGCAGGCACTCTTCTACAGAACTCTGTCCAATGAGAAGCTCATAAGTAGTCTTTTCCTGCTCATTTTTACTTACTCCCAGTCCACTTGTCGTATTCCCCTGGGGGTCTAAATCCACAGTCAACACTCTTTTTCCAGCTTCAGCAAGACAAGCCGAAAGATTAATTGCTGTAGTCGTCTTTCCTACGCCGCCTTTTTGGTTGGCAATGGCTATAATTCTTCCCATAAGCATGAGTTCCTTTCTATATTCTTTACTATTATACCATTATATAACCCTGATTGCCACAACATTTTCTTAATTCTTTTATAAATTTTGTTTCACGTGAAACATAGTTCGGCTGTGTATCTATTATTATCCCTTATATATTCTTATATGTTTCACGTGAAACATTGCTGGCACAATTCACTTTAATTATATCTAATTTTGAACTCATCTCTCGACTAAGCCAAAAGCTTCGTTTCATTTACTTTTTTTATAGGTTTTTTATCTGAGAGCCTACATTTATCTCAGTCTTCCCTAAATTTGAAATGTTTCACGTGAAACATTTACTTATCCAGGGTTTTTTATACATTATCATAATGTTTCACGTGAAACAATTATGTGTATACCAATTGAAAACCATATCTATATAGTATTTTTTTACAGAAGTTTCTCGTTTAAAGATAATAAAAAGCTTAATCTCCAATCTACTTCTTCTTGTGTCCTGGAGCAAAATATACTATAATAAAGGGAAGAGCAACCTGTCCATTTATATTATTCAATATGAGGGTCTTGATCTATGAGCAAAAAAAGCAATTTTGTAAAAGGGATTCTTTTAAGTTCTTCCACGGCAGCTATTATTACTGCCATTAATAAAGCATTATTTGTTCGTGCTACGTCTAAAAAGCTTCTAACAAAGGAAGAACATGGCGTATATGTCTGGAGATTTGGAGATGTATTTTATACAAAGACCGGAGAAGGAAAGCCTCTGCTTCTGATTCATGATTTGATCACTGCTTCTTCCGGACATGAGTGGAATAAACTGGTTCAAAAGCTATCCCTGTCACATTCTGTTTATACAATTGATTTGTTGGGCTGCGGCCGTTCCCAAAAACCAAACCTGACTTATACAAATTTTCTCTATGTTCAGCTTATTACGGATTTTATTAAATCCGTAATCGGCCGCAGAACGGATGTTGCGGCAAGCGGAAGCTCCTGCTCCTTTGTCATCACCACCTGCAATAACAATGCAGAGCTATTTGACAAAATCCTTTTAATCAATCCGGATTCAATTTTAAAATGCGGGCAGACTCCCAACCAATATACCAAGGTTTATAAATTCCTTATCGACCTGCCTGTCATCGGCACCTTAATCTATAATATTGCCAATAGCCGGAGATGTATTACAGAAAAATTTTTGACCGTTAATTATGCAGACCCCTGCAAAATAGAACCGGAAACAATCTCCTGCTGTTATGAAGCTTCTCATCTGGGCGACTCAAATGCAAAGGCTCTCTATTCCAGCATTAAGGGAAATTATACGAAGCTGAGCATATCTCATGCCCTGAAAAAAATTGACAACAGTATTTTTATTATCGGCGGAGAACAGGAAAAAGAAATAGAAAACACCATTTCAGAATATACCTCCCTTAATCCGGCCATCGAATCGGAAATCATAAAAAATTCCGCCCATCTTCCTCACATGGAAGCGCCGGATGAAACCCTGAAAACCATAGAAGATTTTCTTTCTCTTTAAAAACCGGACAGACAAAACTTAATTCCACTCCTTCAAACAAAACATGCCGTTACAGATCCGTATAATCCTGTAACGGCATATAACTTCTCCACAGCTTATGCCCCTTCTCCTCCTTTTTTGTGGATTAAAAGATGGAATTTCCGATATTCCCTTGGAGTACAGTCATAAAACCTCCGAAACATTTTTGCAAAATTACTCGGACTGTCGAATCCGCAGGCGGAAGCCGTCTCTGAAATACTGTCAGCCGGATTAGATAAAAGCTGCTCAGCCCCCCGCATAATCCGAAGCTTTATCAAGTACTGGACAGGAGAAACCTGCAGGGTCTTCTTAAAACAGCGAAAGCATTCCCGCTCACTGAGATCCGCTGCCTTTGCAATATCTTCCAAAAAGATACTTTCTGAATAATGCTCATGAATATATGTAAGCATCTTCCTGACCCGCAAATTATCCTGATTCAGGGAAATATTTTTAGTATCCATCTGCGGTTCAAATTTCTGATAAATAAACAGGCAGATTCTGGATAATTTCTCCCTTACAAGAAATTCATAACCACTCTCTTCCTGTTCCAAGGCTTCAAATGCTTTCCCGAACCAGTCTGCAGCCGGACTCTTATCGGCAGATTTAATTTGATAACCGGAAAAAGAATGGCAGGAAACAAGCGGAGCCATGTATTTTTCTGCAAAAACAGATCTGTCATTTCCCTGAATCAATTCCGGGCCAAATACCAGAGAATGCAATTCACACACACCTTCAGCCGATGCATAATGGAGAACATTGGAATTTAAAAACAGACAATCTCCTTTTTCCAGAAAAAAAATCCCGGAAGGAATCTTTACCCTTAAAGCTCCTTCTGCAATATATATAATCTCCATCTCTTCATGCCAGTGCCAGGGCAGGAAATCCTCCGGATTATCCGTATAACAGGAATCATATCCGGCACAGGGAAACCCCTTCGTTCCATGCGGCTTCAGCTCCTTCTGTTCTCTGTTTAAGGCCCCCGCTCTTTTTCCCCGTGATATCATGTGCTCTCCTCCTCATATCCTTTTTTATTTTGGCGGTTTTCTTATATTATATGGCTGAAATTGTATTGTATCAAGGGAAATATTGCAGTATTCTTTTATTAGAAAAGCTCTCCTATAAATGCCTTCTACCAACACATATATCTATATACAGAAAAACCACCTCTCACCGGTGGTTTTTCTTTGTTTTCCAATATCTTCCTGCTTTTTCCTTTTTTTATAAAGGCTGTTTTGCCGGAACGCCTGCTTTTCTGGGATATTTCCCGGAAAGGGTTTCCATCCGCTCAATAAAAATCAAACTCCTCCCGGCCCCGTCCAAAAAGAATTTTTCGACGGCTTTTGTTTTACAGCCGAGCTTTTTAAGAGCAGGCTTTGCCGCCTCCAGCTCTTCCTCAATCTCCCCGGATTTGTAGGAAATAAACCTTCCTCCGATTTTCAGGAAGGGCGTACAATATTCAGAGAGGACAGAAAGGTTTGCCACGGCCCTGGAAAGGCAGAGATCATACCTTCCCCGGTAGTCCGGATTCCTCCCAAAGTCTTCTGCCCTGCCGTGAATCAGTTCTATGTCTGCTGTCTCTTCCTTCAGGCCCAGATTATCCACAACCCTGGCGAGAAAGGAGATCCTTTTCCCCAAAGAATCCAATAAAGTCACAGAAAGCTGTGGATACAGAATCCTTATGGGGATTCCCGGAAAACCCGCCCCGGTTCCTACATCTATAAAATTTCGGACTGAAGAAAAATCATAATAATTCGTCACCAGAGCGCTGTCCAGAAAATGTCTGGTGACGACTTCCTCAAATTCTGTCACGGCAGTCAGGTTCATAACCTTGTTTGTCTCAACTAACAGCTCATAATAACCTTCCAGCTGTTCTGCCTGCCGGTCCGTAACCCTAATCTGCGCTTTCTCAAATTTTTCTTTAATATAATCCTGTCTTTTTTTCAATGCTTTTTCCTCTGCTCCAGATAAACTAACAAAACGGAAATGTCTGCCGGAGAGACACCGGAAATCCGGGACGCCTGGCCGATACTCACCGGCTTCAGCTGATTCAGCTTCTGCATGGCTTCCTTCCGAAGCCCTTTGACAGACTCATAATCAAAATCCTCCAAAAGACGTTTCCCCTCCAGTTTTTTAAACTGGCGTACCTGACTTTCCTGACGTTTCAGATAGCCTTCGTACTTAAGGGCGATCTCCACCTGCTCTCTCACTGCAGGGGGAAGTAAAGGGCGGCCCTCGTCAATTTCTCCCAAAGCTTCATAGGACAGCTCCGGCCTCCTGACAAGCTCTGCCAGAGTCACTCCGTTTTTCAGCAAGGTACTTCCCTTCTCTTCCAAAAATCCCTGGACCTTTTCCGTTCCTCCGACGACAATCCCCTCCAGCCGGCGGATCTCCTTTTCGATCTGCTCCTTTTTCTCCAACAATTTCCGATAACGCTCTTCGTCAATAAGTCCGATCCTATAACCGATCTCCGTAAGGCGCAGATCCGCATTATCCTGCCTTAAGAGCAGACGGTATTCTGCCCGGGAGGTCATCATCCGGTAAGGCTCATGGCTCTCCTTTGTCACCAGATCGTCAATCAGGACGCCGATATATGCCTGGGAACGATCCAGCACAATCCCTTCCTGCCCCCTTACGCTCCTGGCCGCATTAACTCCCGCCATAAATCCCTGAACGGCCGCTTCCTCATAGCCGGAGCTTCCGTTAAACTGCCCGCCGCTGAATAATCCTTTAATATTGCGGAACTCCAGAGTCGGGTAAAGCTGCCTTGCATCAATGCAGTCATATTCAATGGCATAAGCATTCCGGACGATCTTTACGTTTTCCAGACCGGGCACGGTCCTGTACATGGCGTGCTGAACGTCCTCCGGAAGGGAGCTGGACATACCGCCCAGATACATTTCATTGGTATATTCTCCCTCCGGCTCAATAAACACCTGATGCCGTTCCTTATCGGCAAACCGCACCACCTTGTCCTCAATGGAAGGACAATACCGGGGACCGGTTCCTTCAATAAACCCGGAAAACAAAGGAGAACGGTCCAGATTTTCCCGGATAATCCGATGAGTTTCCTTGTTGGTATAGGTGAGCCAGCAGGAAACCTGCTCTCTCTGAATATCGTCGGGATCGGTAGTAAAGGAAAAAGGCACGATCTGTCTGTCTCCGAACTGTTCTTCCATTTTTGAAAAATCAATGCTCCGCCCATCCACCCTGGCCGGAGTCCCCGTCTTAAAGCGGTACATGATAATCCCATGAGCTTTTAAAGAATCCGTCAAATGAACGGCCGCCTGAAGCCCGTTCGGCCCCGTAGGATTGCTGACGTCCCCGAAAATGCATCTAGCCCTTAAATAGACGCCCGTGGCAAGAACGGCCGCCCGGCACCTGTACCTGGCTCCGGATACGGTCCGAATTTCCGTCAGCCTGCCCTCCTCCGTCACGATCTCCGAAACCTCCGCCTGCCGGATAGTCAGATGCTCCGTCTGTTCCAGAGTCTTCCTCATTTCTCCCGTATAGCTGTGCTTGTCGGCCTGAGCCCGCAGGGAATGGACGGCAGGCCCCTTGGACCGGTTCAGCATTTTCGACTGGATAAAGGTTTTATCAATATTCTTTCCCATTTCTCCGCCAAGGGCGTCCAGTTCCCTCACCAGATGACCCTTGGAGCTTCCCCCGATATTGGGATTGCAGGGCATCAGGGCAATACTGTCCACACTGACCGTAAACATGATCGTTTCCAGTCCCAGCCTGGCACTGGCCAGGGCCGCTTCACATCCGGCATGCCCGGCACCGACCACGACCACGTCATAGGCTTCCTCCAGTACTTTCTGTCCTCTCTTCATGGTTTCCTTAAGCTTCCTTTCTGAAACATGTTCCTCCTGCCAAACTCTGCGGCAGTTTATTTCCCCATGCAGAATTTATCAAATATCTCGTTTGCCAGATCCTCGCTCACTGTCTCCCCGGTAATCAGTCCGAGGGCTTCGTAAGCGTCCATCAGGTCGACGGAATAAAAATCCTCCGGCATCCCGCTTTCTATACTCTTTTTCAGCTGTCTGAGCCCTTCGGCCGCCTTTTTAAGCGCATGCTTCTGCCTGACGCTTGTAATGCAGATTTCATCATTGAAGGAAATAGTCCCGGCAAAAAACATTCGGGATATTTCTCCGGAAAGCTCGGAAAGCCCCGTACCCTCTTTTGCCGAAAAAGAAAGGACGGTATGTCCGGCAAAAAGCTCCTTTCCCCGCTCCATGCTGCATCCCTGTTCCAAATCTGACTTGTTCCAGAGGATAATCGCCTGTTTTTCCCGGATCCTCTCCATATTTTTTTCATCCTCTTTCGAAAAGCCGGCCGCCGAATCCACAACGTAAAGAATCAGATCCGCTTCCTCTGCATGCTCCAAAGCCCGTTCCACGCCGATTTTTTCCACGACATCCTCCGTATCCCGAATGCCAGCCGTATCGACCAGCTTCAGGCTGATCCCGTCTAAATTCAGCTGCTCTTCCAGAGCGTCCCTGGTGGTCCCCGCCACTTCCGTTACAATGGCCCGTTCCTCTCCAAGCAGAAGATTCAAAATTGAGGATTTCCCCGCATTCGGCCTGCCTAATATCACCGTCCGGATTCCCTCCGTAAGCATTCTCCCGTTATCGGCAGAAGCAATCAGCGCATCCACCTCTCTTCTTATCTCCTCCGTGATCTCTGACAGCCGTTCCCCATAGCCTTCCAGGGAAAGATGCTCCGGATCGTCCAGAGCCGCCTCCAAATATGCCGCTTCATAGAGAAGCTTCTGTCTCAATTCCCGGATTTTTTCGGAAACGGATCCCTTCAGCTGCCTCAGGGAGCTTTTCCTGGCATATTCGTTTTTCGCATGAATCAACTCTGCAACGGCTTCCGCCTGAGATAAATCAATCCGCCCGTTGAGGAACGCCCTCTTAGTAAATTCCCCTGCCTGCGCCGGACGGGCCCCGTATTTAAGAACGGTTTCCAGCACCCGTTTCATCACCAGGACTCCGCCGTGGCAGTCGATCTCCACGGTATCCTCCGCCGTATAGCTGTGAGGCCCTTTCATGTATATAACGAGAACCTCGTCTATCATGGCTTCTCCGTCATAAATATGCCCATAGGTAACGGTATGGCTGGAAAAGCCTTCCGCAGCCTTCTCCTGTTTCTTTGGACGAAAAATTCTGGAAAGCACCTCCAGAGATCCTTCTCCGCTGATTCTGACGATCCCGATGCCGGAATCGTTCATGGCCGTGGCAATGGCCGCAATCGTGTCTGTTTCCATATCAGTCCCTCTTATCGATCGAAAAGAGGCTGACATAAACCTGCCAGCCCCTTCTTATTTGCTTTATGATTTCCAGTAATCCTGGCGCTCTCTGTTTTCCCTGCTGTAATACCTTCCGGTATGGTCGTACCGGTCTCTCCTTCCCTCTCTCTTTAAGGAAACGACTACGTGACGGTAAGGATCTTCTCCTTCGCTTCTCGTCACCACGTATTTGTCATTCTGAAGGACGGAGTGGATAATCCTTCTTTCATAAGGATTCATAGGTTCCAGGGAAACCGGATGCTTCGTCCTCTTTACCTTGGAAGCAATATTTCTCGCCAGGTTTTCCAGTGTCGTCTTCCGTCTCTCCCTGTAATTTTCCGTATCCAGCTTGACGCGGAGATATTCGTCCCTTTCTTTATTGACGATCAGGCTTACCAGATACTGCAGAGAATCCAGAGTCTGTCCTCTCTTTCCGATGAGGACGCCCATCTCCTCACCGCTCATGTCAATGTTCAGGCATCCTTCTTCTTCATTCATGAAAGAAGTAAGCGTTACTTCCATGCCTATGGTCTTAAAAATCTTACGGAGAAAATCTTCTGCTACATCCAAATCTGTCATTACTTTTCTTGCTTTGATTACGGCCGGCTTACTGTTAAAAATCCCAAGAATTCCTGTGCTGCCTTTTTCAATTACTACATAATCCAGCTTGTCGCTTGTCGTCTCCAGCTCAATCAAAGCTTTTGTAACCGCATCGTCAACGGTTTTCGCAGATACTTCGATATAATCACTCATGACAGCAATTCTCCTTTATTTTTTCTTACCCTTCTTCTCCTCATAATCCTGGACCATCCTGGCCCGGGATGCGATGGTTCCCATATTTTCTCTCTTCTGCTTATAATAATCCGTAGAATTGGTCTGGGGCTTCTTTGCTCTTTCTTCCTCGATTTCCCTTTTCTTCGCAGCCACTTCGGCGGCCCTGTTGGCACTTTTAATTGTTGCGTTGGCATTAATAGGAGGAAGCCCCTTTCGTTCCCGCTTTTTATTTCTTTTTTCAATGTTGACCTTGATCATGTCGTCCACATTGACCTTTTTCATATACTGGTTGATTCCAAGCTGCATGACCATGCGGACCGTGCTGCTGGCCACCCAGTAAATGCCGATTCCGATCGGGAACGTAATACAGAAAAATACGGACATAATCGGCATAATGGTATTCATGGACTTCATGGCCCCTGCCCCCGGCATGTCTTCATTCTGGGCAGAAGCATTATTCACGTTCATGGTCTTGACGCTGAGCCACTGGGTAAGTCCTGCCAAAATCGGAATCAAAAGCGCAAGAGAAAGCTTAAATCCGGGAGCTTCCGTCAGATTCAGCCCTCCAAGGAAGGAATTTACTCCCAGGAACCGTTCTGAATTTTCCGCTATCACATTTTCCAGGGCCGGAAAAATCCCTTTTAATTCTTCCCAGGCGGCAGCATTGAATTTTCCAAATAGATCCACCAGCTTGTCGGCCGCACTATAGTCAATCTTGTCGATCGGCAGGCTGTTGGCCTTGGCCAGGTCCGCAATCTTATCAATGTAACCGGGCTGCTGCATTACGGGAGTTACCACATTCATCAGCATTTCCTTAATACCGCCGATGTAAGCGGGAATCCGGTAAATGACCTGATACAGTGCAAACATGATCGGGAGCTGGATAAAGGTGGTCAGGCACCCTCCTGTCGGAGTTGCTCCGTACTTATCATAGATCGCCTGCTGCTCCATCTGCATCTTCTGCATGGTGGCCTGGTCTCTTCTGTCCTTATACTTCTTCTGAAGAGCCATGAGCTCCGGCTGCATGATAGAGTTCAGCTTCATAAACCTTTGCTGCTTGACGGTAAGAGGAAGAAGCAGAAGGTTCACGATTACCGTAAAGATGATAATGCACCATGCCACGTTATGGATTCCAAGCTTATAAATCCCGTCCATAATATAGCCAAGTAAAGTTGCAATCGGCCCTATGATAAATGTCGTACTTTTTGTCAATAATAGAAAATTCAACGTTTTGACCTCCAAATCCGGCATTTGCGCATCCGGCCGGATATTCTGTAATCAGGGAACAGGATCATACCCTCCCTCTGCAAAAGGATTGCATCTTAAAATTCTCTTTAACGCCAGGAACGAACCCTTCCATGCGCCGTACTTTTCCAGCGCCTCAATGGCATACTGAGAGCAGGTCGGAGTATAAATACAGCGGGTCCTCGTTTTCAGGCCCGAAAGATATTTTCTATAAAAACGTATTATCCCGATCAACATTCTTTTTAGCATGGCTTTCCTGCGGTAAAATCCGACAAAACTCATCTCCGGCACATCCGGCATGTCTCGCTGAATCCTACGTAATCAAATGATGGTTCTTAAAAAGACTTAAAAGAGCTCTCTCTATTTCCTGGTAGCTTTTCCCACGGCTTTTTTCTCTGGCGATCACCACCAGATCATGTCCCCCGGGCACCTGCCCGCCGTTCAAACGGCAGCTTTCCCGGATAAGACGTTTGATCCGGTGCCTCACCACGCTGTTTCCGACTTTCTTGCTGACGGAAATCCCCACTCTGTTTTCCCCATCGTCGTTTCTTTTTTTCACATATACGACGAGATACCTGTTTGCAAGAGAAATCCCGGTCCGGTAAACAGACTGAAAATCCCTGCTTTTTTTCAGAGAATAAAACTGATTCATAATTTTCTTTACTCGGTTTTTAAAATAGGAAGGGAAAACAAAAGGCCACAAACCTGCGGCCTAAGCTGATAATCTTTTTCTTCCCTTTGCTCTTCTGGCTGCCAATACTCTTCTTCCACCTTTTGTACTCATTCTTGCACGGAAGCCATGAACCCTTGCATGGGACTTCTTTTTGGGCTGAAATGTCATTTTCATGACCGGTCCACCTCCTTTTCTTCTAAATTTAACGGATAAAATCCATAATAGAAAATCATTTCTATTATATGCAATGACGGGGGTTCCGTCAAGATATATTTACGAAAAAGTATAATTCCCACCTCTTCTTTTTATGCCTCAGATTATCCCCAGAATGGGTGTAACTCGTGGATAACTTTGTTGTTTTCCTGTTATTTCTTTGTTTAAAGTGAAAAAATCCCTTTATTTTATAAGGCTTTTCCATATTACGACAAGTTATGCACATTTTGTGGATAACTTGTGGAAAAAGCTGTTCTTTTTCAGGATTCCTTTTCTTTTTACAAGGAACGACACAGAGATTTTTTCTTAAAATCCACCTTGTTATCCACAATCTATTAACATTTTGTGGATAACTTGTTGTTTGTCTGTTTAAAACCGTGAAAGTTCTCATTGAAAATTTTTTTGAATTGGTATAGAATAGAAAAAGTATAAGGGGGATTGTGCTCTTTCATATATTCTGCCCGGTAAAAGACAGGAGAAGGAAAAATGCTTCAGACAATACGGGATAAATGGGATGACATTTTACAGCTGATACGGGACAATCACGACGTTACTTCCGCCAGCTATAACACATGGCTAAAGCCTCTGCATGTAGAATCTGTGGACGAAAACGCCCACATTGTTCATATTGCGATGAAAAGCCCGCAGTTTTACGGCTCAAAATCCACCGTAATCAACCATATTACAAAAAAATATTCTAATTTCTTCCAGATCTATATTGAACAGGCCACCGGATTTTCCTGCAAGGTCCGTTTTTATATGATGGAAGAAAAAAACAGCTCTTCTCCTAAAAAACCGGCAAAACCAAAAACAGAGCCGGAAGCTTCTTCTTTGAATACGAATCTGAACCTCAAATATACCTTTGATAATTTTGTGGTCGGCTCCAGCAATGAATTTGCCCATGCAACCTGCCTGGCCATTGCCGAAGCCCCTGCCACCAAGTACAACCCCTTTTTTATTTACGGAGGCGCGGGACTGGGAAAAACCCATCTGATGCATTCCATCGGTAACTTCATTATTAAGAACGATCCCTCTCAAAAGGTTATGTATGTGACCTCGGAACGGTTCACCAATGAGCTCATCGACTCGATCCGAAGTAAGAATTCCGCAACCTCTGTCCATTATTTCAGGGAAAAATACAGAAACAACGACGTCCTCCTCATCGACGACATCCAGTTTATCATTGGAAAAGAAAGCACGCAGGAGGAAATTTTCCATACCTTCAACGCACTGCACGAAGCCGGAAAGCAGATCGTATTTTCCAGCGACAGACCCCCCAGGGACTTTGAGACCGCTCTGGACGACAGGCTCCTTTCCCGGTTTAAGGCAGGGCCCATTGCAGATATCAAGCCGCCCAATTATGAGACCAGAATGGCTATTCTGCGGAAAAAGGAAGAGATCGAAGGCTATAACATCGACAACGAAATCATTCACTATATAGCCAGCAACATAACCTCCAACATCCGTGAGCTGGAAGGCGCGCTGACCAAGGTGGTTGCCCTTTCCAGGCTTAACAATAAGGAAATCAACCTGCCTCTGGCAGAAGAAGCCTTAAAGGATCTGATTTCTCCCGGCCACAAACAGGCAGTCACACCGGAAGTGATCTTAAACATGGTGGCCGACCATTATAACTGCTCCGCAGCCGATATTCTTTCGGACAAGCGGCCAAAGGAAATCATTATTCCAAGACATATGGTCATGTACCTCTGCCGGCATATGACGGACACCACCCTCCAGGCAATCGGAAAATTCCTGGGAGGGCGGGATCATTCGACAGTGAACAGCGGGATCAACAATATAACCAGGCTGATGGAAAAGGATGAAGAGGTGAAAAATACGATCGAGATTCTGAAGAAAAAGATTAACTTCTCCTGAACCGATTACAGGAAGGGAAAGCCCCTTTGTGGATAACTCATCCTGAATCCACAGGAAATACAGGGACTGTCCACATACTTATCCAGACCTTAAACCCTTGGTTTAAGCAGGCTTCTGCCACTTTTCACCAAATCCACAGCCCCTATTACTATTACTACTAAATGATTTTATATCTTTCTGTCTTTACCCGCGAAAGGAGTTTAACTTTATCATGAAGCTTTCTTTTGAAAAATCAGTCCTGTTAAACGGGATCAATATTGTCACAAAAGCCGTTCCCGCCCGCACGACCATGCCGATCCTGGAATGCATCCTCGTCGACGCTTCCGAGGAAGAAATCAAACTGACTGCCAATGATATGGAGCTTGGAATTGAGACGAAGGTGAAGGGCTCTGTTTTAGAGCAGGGCAAGATCGCCATTAACGCAAAGCTTTTTTCTGAGATCGTGAGAAAGCTTCCGGACAGCCAGGTGGTCATTGAGGCGGATGAAAATTATAACGTGGTCATTGACTGTGAAAAATCGAATTTTAAGATTCCCGGACAGTCCGGGGATGAATTTTCTTATCTCCCTTATATTGAGAAGGACCGCTATATCAGCCTTTCGCAGTTTACGTTAAAGGAGCTGATCCGGCAGACGATTTTTTCCATTGCTGCCGGCGACAATAATAAACAGATGACCGGTGAGCTTTTTGAGGTAAAGGATGACTTTCTCCGGGTAATCTCTCTGGACGGGCATCGAATTTCGATCCGGAAGGTGAAGTTAAAGGATCATTATGAGGATGAAAGGGTGATTGTACCCGGAAAAACCCTGTCTGAGGTGAGCAAGATCCTGTCCGGAGATACGGATAAAGAGGTTGTCATTTATTTTACCGGGAATCATATCCTGTTTGAGTTTGACGATACCATCGTGGTGTCCAGGCTGATTGAAGGCCAGTATTTCAACGTGGATCAGATGCTGTCCAATGATTATGAGACAAAAATCTCTTTGAACAAGAGGGAATTTCTGGATTCCATTGAGCGGTCGATGCTGCTGATAAGAGAAAATGACAAGAAGCCTCTGATCCTGACGGTCAGGGAGAGCAATATGGAGGCGGCGGTTCGTTCTGCCATCGGTTCTCTGAGGGAGGATATCCTGATCCGGAAGGAAGGGAAGGATATTACCATCGGCTTCAATCCGAAGTTCCTTATCGACGCCCTGCGGGTTATCGATGACGAGACGGTGGATATCTACATGGTGAATTCAAAAGCACCCTGCTTTATCAGGGACGGCGAGGGGACTTATATTTATCTGGTCCTTCCTGTGAATATTTAAGGAGACGGCTTATGGATACGATCAAACTTCGGGAAGAGTATATCAAGCTGGGCCAGGCCCTTAAGGCCGCACGGCTTGTGTCTTCCGGCGTGGAGGCAAAAATGGTAATCCTTGACGGAAAGGTGAAGGTAAACGGAGAGGTCTGCCTCCAGAGGGGAAAAAAACTGGCCGGCGGAGATTCTTTTGCATTTGACGGTCATGTAGTGAAGATAGAGAACTGATGGTGCAGGCATGTTTGTAAAATCCCTGGAGCTTCAAAACTACCGGAATTATGAAAAACTGCATATTGATTTTGATTCCGGCACCAATATCCTTTACGGCGATAATGCTCAGGGAAAGACTAATATACTGGAATCCATCTATGTGTGCGCCACTTCTAAATCCCATCGCGGCAGCAAGGACAGAGAAATCATTCATTTCAATGATGAGGAATCACACATTAAGCTTTTATTGGATAAAAAGGGGGTGGAAACCCGCATTGACATGCACCTGAAAAAAAACAAGACAAAGGGCATTGCCATAGGCGGGATTCCCATCAGGAAAGCAAGCGAGCTTTTTGGAAACATTAATGTGGTCTTTTTTTCACCGGAAGATTTAAATATTATAAAAAACGGCCCTTCGGAAAGGCGGAGGTTTCTGGATCTGGAGCTTTGTCAGCTGGATAAGGTCTATACGGCGAACCTTGTGAGCTACAATCAGGTGCTGAATCAGAGAAACCGTCTTTTGAAGGAGCTTCCGTTTCGGCCGGAATACGAGGACACTCTTCCCGTATGGGACGAGCAGATGGTAAAGTACGGGCGGGAGTTAATGAAGATACGGGAGAAATTTATAGGCGGATTGAATCCTGTCATCCGAAAAAGCCACGAGCGGCTTACCGGGGGCCGGGAGGAAATAACCCTTTCTTATGAGCCGGATGCGGATCCGGATCGCTTTGAGGAAATTTTGTTTCTGGCCGGAGAGAAGGACAGGAAAAACAGGGTTTCCACCAGAGGACCTCACCGGGACGACATTCTGTTCCTGGTTAACGGAGTGGATATCCGGAAGTTCGGCTCCCAGGGGCAGCAGCGCAGCGCGGCGCTCTCCCTGAAGCTTGCCGAAATCGAACTGATCCGAAAGGAAATTAAGGATTCGCCGGTTCTTCTTTTGGATGACGTTCTTTCCGAGCTGGACTGCGGAAGGCAGAACCATCTGCTGGAAAGTATCAAAGACATACAGACTGTCATTACCTGCACGGGCCTTGAGGATTTTGTCAGTAATCATTTTTTCATGAATCAGATATTTCAGGTCATAGACGGCAGGATCATAAAGGAAAATAAGACGATAAGCGAGCGTGAATGAGAACAGGAGGATTGGTATGAGTTCCGAGTTTGATTATGGTGCAGAACAGATCCAGGTCCTTAAGGGCCTGGAGGCTGTAAGGAAAAGGCCGGGCATGTATATCGGCAATACGGCGGGGAGAGGACTTCACCATCTGGTATATGAGATTGTGGACAATTCGGTCGATGAGGCGCTGGCCGGTTTTTGCGATACCATTGAAGTGACGATTAATGAGGATAATTCCATTACGGTAGTGGATAACGGCCGCGGCATGCCGGTGGACGAGCATCCGGAGATGAAGATACCGGCGGTGGAGGTGATTTTTACCCAGCTTCATGCGGGAGGAAAATTCGGCGGCGGGGCTTATAAGGTTTCCGGCGGTCTCCACGGCGTCGGCGCTTCCGTGGTAAACGCCCTTTCTGACTGGCTGGAGGGGACCATTTACCGGGACGGGAACATTTACAGACAAAGATATGAGAGAGGGATCACGGCAACGAAGCTGGAGGTGACCGGGACCTGTAAGAAATCAAAGCATGGTTCCACGGTGACCTTTAAGCCGGATAAAACAATTTTTGAAGAGACGGTTTACGAGTACGACGTACTGAAGCAGCGCCTCAGGGAAATGGCTTTTCTGACGAAGGGCATCAAAATCATTCTGAAGGATGAGAGGGAGGACAGAAAGCAGGAGCGGGAGTTCCATTATGACGGCGGGATTAAGGAATTTGTCCAGTATCTGAACAAAAGCAAGGAATCTCTCTATCCTACCATCATTTACTGTGAGGGGATTATCGAGGGAGTGGCCGTGGAGGTGGCGATCCAGCACAACGATTCCTATACGGAGAGTGTTTACAGCTTTGTCAATAATATCAACACGCCGGAGGGCGGCACTCACGTAGCCGGTTTCCGGAATGCGCTTACAAAGACCTTTAACGATTATGCCAGGAAAAACAGCCTGCTCAAAGAAAAGGAGGCCAACCTGACCGGGGAGGACATCCGGGAGGGGATGACGGCCATCATCAGCGTGAAGATCGGAGAGCCCCAGTTTGAGGGCCAGACCAAGCAGAAGCTGGGGAACAGCGAGGCCAGGAGCGCCGTGGACAGCGTGATCAGCGAGCAGCTCACCTATTTTCTGGCGCAGAATCCCCAGGTGGCCAAGGTCATCTGCGAGAAATCCATTCTGGCCCAGCGGGCCAGGGCGGCGGCCAGGAAGGCCAGGGATTTAACCAGAAGGAAAACGGCCCTGGAAGGTAATTCTCTTCCCGGCAAGCTTGCGGACTGCTCTGACAAGAATCCGGAGAACTGCGAGATCTACATCGTGGAGGGGGATTCTGCAGGCGGCTCTGCCAAGACGGCCCGTTCCAGAAACACCCAGGCCATCCTTCCGCTCAGGGGAAAAATCC